>JBFJYU010000001.1:0-40337 GCA_041622435.1 Thermoplasmatota archaeon
CGTCACCACGCCGGTTCGAGGGTCGGCGGCGTCACTAACGTAGGTCAACATATCATCGGTCGCGTAAACGATTTGACCCGGCTGAGCGCCCGCCGTCGGGTACCATTCGGCCAAATCCGCCGGGGCGTCAGAGCAGGCACGAATCTCCTGGTGGGCAATCGTCCCACTGTCCGTGTAGCAGAGGCCATTCGTGCTGCGCTCCAATGGCATGTCAAGACCGATGGTTCCGGCCACCCGAAGATTGTCCGAGAACGAGAAAAATGGGCCGCCAGCACTGTAGCTGATTTTGTCGGCATCTGTGCCAAAGTGAATCTCGTGAACGGATCCGTCTCCCCGGACCATCAAATCAGGCGTCTTCAACGCGCCGCTGAATTCGAACTGCTCTGCCGATTCATCCCATTTTAGATACTCCGCCTGAACGCCGTCGTTGAAAAAGATGGATTCGTCACCACTAGCATCATCGGAGTCCACGGTGAGGTGCCCTTCGACACCCGCGTCGCCGCCGATCAACAAGTTGTCGGTTAGCCAGAACGAATCGGACTCCGACCAGTGGAGCGCTTCCTCATTGACGCCGAAACCGAAAGCGATCCAAGACGAAGTCGTTCGATGGCCTATCCTCAGATTATTATGCACAGCCAGATCGTCTGTCAATTCGAAGCGGTCCGATCCATCGTCCCACGTTAGGGCCTCGCCGGCACGGTTGTCATCCTCGTAGAAAAAGATCGACTGGTCGCCGTCGCCGCCTGGCCCTGAGGGGCCATTCATGAAGATTTCCTTGCTTAGGTACAATGCCCCGCCAACTTCGACGTCCTCGCCGATGCCAACATCACCGCGAGAATCCAACGCACTACTATCAAGCAGGCCTGCGCAGGTGGTCGGGCAGAAAGTAGACGCCGGGGCCACGGCGATGGTGTCATCACCTATTCTAATCGACCCTTCCACTGACAGGTCATCGCTGAACCGGAACTGTGTGCCGACCTCGTTCCATTCCAGATTCTCACCGCCATCGCCCAGGATCAATTGGGCGGTCCGCCAGGCCCCCGATGGCTGGGTAATGGTGAGTTGATCTTGAACCTCCAGAGGAGCCGTCAGATTGAATACACCTTTGCGATCCTGCCACGTCAGCGACTGCGGAGTGGCTAGCGAATCAAAGAAGATGGCATCGTCATCGTCCGCTTCGTCCAGGCCGATCGTAAGATTATCGAAGATGGTCAGGTCATCAGTAATTCGGAATTCGTCAAAATTTTCTTGCCAGGAAATCGATTCGCCCATGCGGTTGTCGTCGTCGTAGAAGTAGATGTTTTGGTTGCCATCCTGACCGGCTGCTTCGTTGCCTTCCATGAAGATTCGCTTGCTGAGGTAGAGGCCGCTGCCAATTTCTGCATCGTACTCAGCGAACACATCGCCTTTTTGGCCCATCGCGCCGCTGGATGGGGGATTGTTGGTGCACGTTTGGAAGCAGAATCGATTGTAGCCGACGGCCGCGTTGTTGACGCTGCCAACACCAATCGGGCCATCGATGGCCAATTCGTCCGTCATCTCGAAGCGGGTCCGCGCTTCCTTCCATTCCAAGCGCTCGGATTCGTCGAAGAAAATCGTATCATCGTCGAAATTGCTGCTGGTGCCGACCTTCAAGTCGCCGGCCAAGTCGCCATCGAAGGCGCCCCCGCCCGCCGCGACGCAGGTGACGGCGCCATCGGCATCGACAGCACCCATGACTTGGCTCGTCGTGGTACAGTCGGCGGCCTGGATTCCAGTGCCGTCCACCCCCGCCGGCCCAGCCGGACCCGTGGGCCCCGCCGGCCCAGCGGCCCCTTCGAGGCCGCGACAATCGAAAATGTCCACGGCCGTATCGCCGTTGACATCCTCGGTTAAGACATCGCCGACGCCGTTGCCATCCAGATCCCAGCAGTGCACACCATTGCTGCCAGCGGGCAGGTTGGTGAGTTGGCTGCCGTCGCCCACGAACGCCAAGGCCGTCATGGTGCCCGTTGCGTCCATGTCGCCCGCGACGCTGAGAGCCGATGTCGGCGCGTCCGTGTTGATCCCAACGCCGCCGCCGGCCGTAATGAGGAACTGGTTGACCGCCGTCGAGGCAAACGTAGTGACGCCGTCGTTCCATACGAACGAGCCATCGTGCAGCGCCGACGCACCGTACCCAGCCGCCAACGAGTGGGCGCCGCTGGCGGCATTGCGCTCTCCTCCAGGGATCGCTGCGGCCACGCCGTCAGCCACGTTGCGATCGCCGCCGCCGACGGCTGCGAGTCGGGCGTTGGCCTGATTGCGCTGCCCACCCGCCACCGTTGCGTACGCCTCGGAGGCTAGGTTGTTGCGACCGCCACCGACGACCGCCGCCGTGCCGGTGGCGTCATTGGACGCACCGCCACCCACCGTCGAGGCCCGCGATGTTGCAGTGTTTTCTTGCCCGCCGACGACGGAGGCCAGTGGCCCGCTGGCCGTGTTGCCGTCGCCACCGCCGATGAAAGCATCGGTTCCGGACGCCACGTTAGCATTGACGTGGCCTGCCATGGCAGCGGGTATGCACAGGGCGAGAACCGCCAGCGCGACCACGCTCGGGTTCAATTTCTTAGGTGAATACAATCTGATGCGATTCATGAGTCAACCTCCAATCATGTGGGGCACTACCCGGCTACCACAAAAAAGGCGCGGCGAGCCATCACGCAACATCTGGCCACGTTGCCAATGGCCTTGAGCCAAGACCCGATGGCTCGATTGTGCACCCGGTTACCATCCACGAACTAAAGCCGTTCAACCCCGAGGGGGCAACCGTCATCGCGGCCTTCCCCTCCGTCGGGCTGGTGGCCACCATCGCGGCCAATTTCATCATTGATTCACTCGACCTGCCGCAGGTCGGCATCCTTGACGGCGAGCGTTTCCCAACCCTGTCGGTGGTCAACGAAGGCGAGCCCAGCCACCCGGTGCGCATCCACGCGGGAACCTGCAAGACCGCCAACGGCGGCGAGCAGACGGTCGTGGTGTTCCTGTCCGAGTTTCGGCCCCCCGCCGATCTCGTGCGGCCGGTGGCGGAGGCGATCCTGACCTGGTGCCGGGAACGCGGCGCCGGCCTCATGGTCGCCCCCGAGGGCCTGCTGACGGAGGGCGAGGCGGCCGACGACAACATCCTCGAAGTCTACACCATCGGCAGCACCCAGCAGGTGCGCGACCGACTCAACGCCGCCGGCGCTCCCCTGTTCAAGGACGGCGTCGTGGCGGGCGTCACGGGGGTTCTGCTCAACGGGGGACGCCGCGACGGTCTCGATGTAGTCGGCATCCTTGCCGAGGCGAAGCCGGAACATCCCGACGCCCGCAGCGCCGGCGCCGTCATCGAACTCGTCGCTCAACTCACCGGCGCGCCCTTGCAGGCTTCGGACCTGTACCAGGAAGCCGACCGGTTCGAAGGGCGCATGATGCGGTTCCTGCGCAGTCAGAAGGCCGCCGATTCACTGTTGGAAGGCGGCCGCAGCTCCGGCGACGCCATGTTTGGCTGACACGCCGGACACGCCGCACCCACGTGGCTCCGGTGGACGCCGTTGGGGTACGCGTGGGCGCTTCCAGGCATCGCGCTCCAGGCGCAGAACGGCCAGGGCTCGGACCGGGAGCCGCAGTGCCAGCACGACGTGATGCGGCGGGGCCTTGACCGGGCTCGGGCCCGCCTCCGGCCCCGCGACCTTGCCTCCCGGGCGGCAGGCGAGCAGAGCCTTGCGCCTGGCTCCCGGATTGCTGGCGGCAGGCCAGGGCGGCGCGCGCCCGGCAGCGCGTGGCGCCTCGGGCAGATGTAGAAACCACTTCGACCCGGCTGCAACCCTTTTTGCGCGGAGCCCGGCCTGCGCGGCTCGTGGACTACGCCGATCTGGCCGCCTTCTTCGAGCGCCTGGAGGGGACGACCAAGCGGTTGGAGCTAACCGCCATCCTGGTGGAGGCCCTTGAGGCCCTGCACGCCGACGAGGTTCGACCGGCTGTTTACCTGTTGCAGGGGAAGGTGGCGCCCGACTGGGAAGGGATCGAACTGGGACTCGCGGAGAAGCTGGTGCTACAAATCCTGGCCCGCGCGACCGGGTTGAACGTGAAGCAGGGCGGCGTGGAGAAGGCGACGAAAGTGTACCACGAGGCGGGCGACTTGGGGCTGGCGGCGCAACAACTGCTCAGCAGCAAGGGCGGCGCCGCGCAGGTGGGCTTGTTCGGCTTCGCCGAGGGGCCGGCTGCCTCGAACCTGAGCATCCAGGATGTCTTCGCCGCGCTCAGCCAGATCGCCTCGGTTTCCGGCTCCGGCAGCCAGGCGGCCAAGCAGGATATCCTGTGGAAGCTCCTCACGGACGCGAGTCCGCTTGAGGCCAAGTACGTCGTGCGCGCCGTGGCGGGACGCCTGCGCCTCGGGGTCGCCGACATGACCCTGCTGGATGCGCTGGCGGCGTTCCACCTGGGCAAAGGCGTGCGCTCGGTGCAGGACATGGACGAGGAGGACCGAGCGGCGTACACCCGCGTCCGGGCTGACCTCGAGCGCGCCTACGACTACAGCAGCGACCTGGCGCTGGTGGCCCACACGCTCGCCGCGAGCGGCATCGACGCCGTTCGGGCCCTGGATATTTGCCTGGGCACGCCCCTGCGCCCCATGGCGGCGGAGCGCCTCAAGAGCCTCGCCGAAATCCTGGAAAAACACGGCGAATCCACCGCCCTGGAGTACAAGTACGACGGCCTACGCATCCAGGCCCACGTTCCCGCCGATCCGGCGGCGCCGGTGCGCTTGTTCAGCCGCCGCATGGAAGACCTCACCAACCAGTTTCCCGACGTGTGCCAAAATCTGCGCACGGCCTTGCGGGGCGGCGACTGCATCGTGGAGGGGGAGGCTGTCGCGCTGGACCCCGAGGGCCACATGCTGCCCTTCCAGGAGATCAGCCGCCGGCGGGGGCGCAAAACGGGGCTCGGTGAAGGCACTCGCAAGGAAACAGCCCTGGCGGGCGGCGGCGCCGCCGCGCGCTCCATGATCGAGGAAATCCCGGTCACCATGTTCCTGTTCGACTGCATGGCCGCCGACGGCGAATCCACCATGGCCGACCCCTACGAGGCCCGGCGCAAGCGCCTGTTCGAACTGTTCGACCTCGGCGACGGCCCGGTGCGAGCGAGCACGATGCAGGTGGCGGCCGACGAGGCCGACATGGAGGCCTTCTTTCGCCAGGCGGTCGCCGACGGCGCCGAGGGGATCATGTGCAAAGACCCCGGAGCGCCGTACAAGGCGGGCAACCGGGGCTTCGACTGGATCAAGTTCAAGACCGACTACACCGAGGACCTGGTCGACACGATGGACCTCGTCGTGATCGGGGCCTTCTACGGCCGCGGCCGCCGCGCCGGCTGGTACGGGGCGCTCCTGATGGCCGCCTACGACCCGGACCGCGACCGCTTCACGAGCCTGTGCAAGCTTGGCACCGGGTTCGACGACGAGACCCTCAAGGGCCTCAAGGACCGCTTCGCCGACTTGGTCGCCGCCGAGCGCCCACCCGGCGTCGACAGCACGATGGAACCGGACGTGTGGATCAACCCGGCAGTGGTGATGGAGGTGCAGGCGGCCGAGTTGAGCCTCAGCCCCACCCACCAGACCGCGTGGGGGACCCTCCGCGACGGCGCCGGGCTGGCAGCCCGATTCCCGCGCTTCAGCGGCCGCTGGCGCGACGACAAGGGACCCGAGCAGGCAACCAGCGTAGAGGAACTGGTCGGGATGTACCGGGAGCAGGGGAAGCAGGCGTAGGCAGGTGCGACGCCACGGGCGCCGCGACCCAAGGGCAGCTGGGCCGCCCTGCGGATTAGAAGACGACGGTCCCTTCGAACGCCCACGTCGCGTGGCGCACGTGGTCTAGGTTGTCGTCATCGTCGTAGATGTATTCGCGTACCCACCCGGAGCCAGACACGGACCCGTCGGCAGACAGGGTGATCTCGCCGTGGCACTGGTAATCGTAGGTGCTGTAGTACGCGCACTCGTAGTCCAGGCAGCGGACCTGGTCGGCGGTTCCCGAGCAGTCGGCCAGGTACATCGAGCCGATGATGTTGTACCAGCCGGGGCAGGTCGTCGTGGGCGCCGTGGCCTCCATGTTGGCGTCATGCAGGCCAAAGCTGCCGTAGTACGTCAAATACAACGGGCTAGCGCCAGTACACCCCAGACCGTCGGTGTCAGTGCCGGAAAACGTGGCCGCGCCGGCGGCGGACACATCATCTTGAGTGAAATCGACCGCGCTGGCCGGCGTGGCCATCATTACGAGGATCAGGAGTGGAGCGATGCGAACCGATGTCAGCATGGCATATTGATAGAAACGACGCATTTAGTGTGCCCGGCCAATTGGCGGGGCGCGCCAGCCCGGCTGGGAGGAAAGGAGAAAGGAACCTCGCGGCCTAGATGTAAGGCAGATCGTTGTAGGTCTGACTCACTTCCTTGGGCAGCAAGCCAAAGCAGCCCGCGAAGACACCGTACCAGGAAGGCACGTTCAGGCCGGTCGCGTGGGCCTCCGGCGGCAGGGCACTGGCGGAGCTGCCGGCCACGTAGCAGGGGTCGTAACAGCCACCGATGCCGCGCGTGAAGCCGGCGTCGGACGAGGTGGGGCCGGCCGTGACGCCGTCAACCGTGTTCACGGTGGCATCGTAGCCGGTGGTGCGCTCGTAGCAGCGCTGGCCGTCCCAGTTGGTGCAGAACTCATCCTGGCCGACCCACAGGGAAGCGTAGCCGGTCTCAATCATGACGCCCTGGTGGTACGTGTGGTGCCACCAGTCCCACTGGCACTCCTCCGCCGGCGCCCCATCAATGACCTGCTGGTAGCCGCAGACGTCGGCGTCGGCGTGGCCCGAGCGAATGCAATGCTCATCGGCGGTGGCGGCCGGCACACTCATCAGGGCCGCCGTGACGAGCACGACGAAACTCTTTGCATACATACTAAATTATCCTGGGGCGGCGGGCCGCCTTACCACATCACAGGCATCCATCAACAAAAGCGCTGCCGTTGATGTGGAATTAATTGCACTTCGTTGATCCTCGGCGGCCTGCCGGGCTACAGGATGTAGGCGGCCACGAGAATGAAATGCGAGGCGCTGCCAGCCAGGACGAACAGGTGCCACACCTCGTGCGCGCCCAGCGATCCAAGCACGCGGGGCCGGTCCCAGACATAGAACAGCGCCCCCAGCGTGTACGCGATGCCGCCGGCCAGCAGCCACGTGAGGCCGGCCGCCGACAGCCGAGGGATCAGCACCGGCGCGGCGATCATCGCGAGCCAACCGAGGGCGATGTAGAACGTGATCTGGAGCCATTTGGGCGCGCGGGGTAGGGTCAGCGCAAGGCAGGCGCCGACCAGGCTAAGCCCCCACACGGTGCCAAACAGACTCCAGCCCCAGCCGCCGCCCAGCAGGACGAGGCAGATGGGTGTGTAACTGCCGGCGATCAGCAGGTAGATGGCGACGTGGTCAAGGCGCTCCAGCCACATGGTCACCCGAGGGCTGGCCTTGACGCCGTGGACGATGGCGCTGAACGTGTACATGGCCAGCAGCCCGACGCCGAAGAGGACGGCCGAGACCGTTTCGAGCGGCCCGTCAGCCAGCATGACAAGTACAACGAGGCCGATGACGGCGAGTCCACCGCCGACCATGTGACTAATGCTGTTGAACGGTTCGCGCAGCCCCATCAATCCGGGATATGGACTCGCCGGCTTTTGGAGTGACGGCATCAGCACCAACAGCAGGTATCCCGCAGGACACCGCTGGCGCCAGGTGGATTGGAGCCCGCCGGGAAGGCCGGACGGCGCGCGCCGGTCCGACTGCGACCACCGGACTAGGTCGCCCGGCGCCGACGGGCAACGGCCACCGCCGCCAACGCCAGGGGCACCAGCACGACGCCCGGGGCGGGCGAGTCCTTCTTCGGCTCCGGCGGCTCCTGGGTCGTGTTGTCCATCACCGGCGGCGGAGGCAGCACAACCGGTTCCGGCGTGTTCAGTTGCCCCCGGTCCTCGACGGTGAAGGTCAGCTTGTAACACGGCCCGGCGGCCGCCGCCTCACAGTGGGAACTCATCCCCTCGCCCACGAAAGTGCCGTTGGCCACCGGCCCGGCGAACGTGAGGTTGAAGATGCCCGCGTCGTCGTTGAGCCCGGCCTCGTCGGCGGAGCATTCCAGGATGAACGGCTGGTCGCATTCGCGGGCCATCCCATACACGCGCCACGGCGCGTCGGCGCCCACGTACACATCGAACACCTCGTCGAGCTCGAACATGTCACCCGGCGCCACGGCAGCCAGCCCGGGCAGGTTCAGTTGCTGCCATTGGCCGGCAACATCCACGTAGACGTTGACCTCGTCGGGCGGCTGGCTGACCTGCGGGTCGCCCGTGCACGGCAAGGGAACGTCGCAAACGCCAGGGTGGGGGCCATCGAGTTCCGCGAGCCACTCCAGGCTCTGGAGCCGCACTTGCAGGTGCTGCACCGGGCGCGGGACGTCCCAGCCGACATGGAAGCTCTGGGCGTACACCATCCGATCGCCCGTGGTGCCCCAGCCCTCGAACGGAATCAGCACGTCGATCCCAGTGTCCGTCACGTTGACGACCGCCTCGGGTCCGTTGTCCGACCCCTGATCCACCAGCGACCAGACGATCTCGGTGGCACCCTCGGGCCGCGGCGGCGCCTGGATGCTGAACTCATAGTCCCGGTCGTTGACCGGCACCCACTGCGGACAGTCGTCGGCCTGCGCCTCGCCGCACAACTCCGCCGCCCGATCCTGGACGCCTTTGGCGATGGTGCCCTCGCTGCTGATCAACACGTCGGTGACCGCGTCGCCGCGATCACTTGTCACCGGCAAGAACCGGTGTACGACAACCATGCGCGGCGGGTGGATTTCCGTGTGCTCGCCGGTCACGTCAGGTTCGCCGGGGACGGTTCCCGGCACGAAGTAACCGGGGTCGTCGAAGCCCTGGCCCCAGTGACCGCAGTCCCAGATCCAAGACCCCATGATCTCCACGCGGTCGCGCCAGGTGGCCCACGCAAACAGCGAGTACGCCCGCTGCTCCCACTCCACCTCCATGATTTGGCTCGGCAGGTCGAATTCCAGGTTCTCCCCCAGGTTGGCCGATCCGAGGTAGTCCCAGTATTCCGGGTCCGGACGCAGCATGATGTTCATGTCGTACGAGTCGTGGACGCGAAACAGGTCCGTGTACGTGGGGCGCGCCTCGACCGCCGTGCCAACCACCAGGCGCGGCTCCGGGTCGCGGCCCACGTACACCCACTGCGGGCTGGTACCCGCCAGCAGTTGCGCCGGGTCCCGCTCGCAGCCATCCTCCAGCGGCTGGGTCAGGCTGTCCGGGTGGCCCTGGGCCGCTCCCGGCACGGACGCCAGCAGAAGCGCCAACGCCACGGCTGCCAGGCCCCGCCGCCCACGGAGCCAGAGCCCCGAGGGCCGCGGTGAGGGGACCGAGAATGGCCTGCCCGAGGGCATGGCAGTTCGCTTCGTCGGGCTCGGATGGATGCGATGGGACAACACGGGCAGCACCTGGACCGGCCGAAGAAAAACCGTCCCAGGCTTGACGTTTGCCAATCTCTCGGGCCGCCCGGCTAACGCACCCGGCGGCGCACGACCAAGCCGACGGCCACGAGCGCCAGGCCGAGTGCCAGGGCGGCGAGGCCCGGCGCCTCGACGCTTGCGTCGGCCAGCGGCCGGGGCCCGGCGGCGGCGTGCGGCAGGGGCAGACTGACCGGCGCGTTTGTGTTCAACTGGCCCAGGTCCTCAACCGTGAAGCTCAGGCGGTAGCACGCGTAGCCGGTGGCAGCCCGGCAGTGGTTGCTCGTGCCCTCGCCGACGTAGGAACCCGCCGCGCGGGGACCGTCCAGGGTGACGTTCATGATGCCCGCATCCTCGTTGAGGCCAACCTCGTCGGCGGAGCACTCCAGGATATCCGGCTGGTCACATTCGCGCGCCATTGCGAAAACGCGCCAGGGGGCGTCGCTGGAGAGGTACACGTCGAACTGATCCTCCAATTCGAACACGTCGCCCGGCGCCACGGCCATCAGGCCAGGCACCATCAGTTGGCGCCATTGGCCACCGACGTCGACGTAGACGTTGACCTCGTCAGGAGGAAGCGTGGTCTGGGGCTCGCCGGTGCACGGAATCGGGACCTCGCACACACCGGCGTTGGGCCCGTCCAGTTCGGCGAGCCATTCGAGGCGGTCGAGGGTGACGCGGAGGTGTTGCACGGGGCGGGGGGTGTCCCAGCCCACGTGGAAGCTGGCGGCGAAGATCATCGCGTCGCCGCTGTTGTCCCAGCCGTCGGCGGGAATCACCACATCGATGCCGGCCGGCGTGGGCGTGACAACGGGCGTGGGCGCTCCCTGCGAGCCACGGTCCAGGATGTTCCACGCGATCGTGGTCGCGCCCGCCGGCTTCGGCGGCGCCTGGATGCTGAAGGTGTAGTCGCGGTCATCGACTTCGAAAGACTGGGGGCAGTCGGCGACGAGAACCTCGTCGCATTGTCCTGCGGCCCGGTCCTCGATGCCCTTCGCGATGGTGCCGACGCTGCTAATGACGATGTCCGCGACGGCGTCGCCGCGGTCGCTGGTGGTCGGCAGGTAGCGGTGGGCCAGAACCATCCGGGGCGGGTGGATCTCGGTGTGTTCACCGGTCATGTCGGCCTCGCCGGGCAGCGTGCCGGGCACGAGGTAGCCGGGATCCTCGAAGGTCTGACCCCAGTGGCCGCAGTCCCAGATCCACGAACCCATGACCTCCAGGCCGTCGCGCCACGTGGCCCATGCGTGCATGGAATAGGCGCGCTGCTCCCACTCGACCTCCATGATCTGGGCCGGCGCCTCCCACTCGAGGTTTTCGGCGAGGTTGGCGGTGCCCAGGAAGTGCCAGTGGTCTGCGTCGGGGCGCAGGTAGAGGTTCATGTCGTAGGAGTCGTGCACGCGAAACAGGTCGGTGTACGTCGGCTTGGCGTCCATGACGGTGCCGACGACGCGCTGGGGTTCGGGGTCGCGGTTGACGTATACCCATTGGGGCGTGGTTCCGGCGATCAGTTGCGCGGGGTCGCGTTCGCACCCGTCGGCGAGGGGCTGCGTGAAGCTGTCGGGGTGGTCCTGGCCGACCACCGGCGCCGCCAGGGCGAGCAGGGCCACAGCCAGCGTGGCCTGGATGACTCGGGCGTCCAGGATTCGGGCGGGGCTTCGGGCCCGGGGCCGTTGGCGCGTTTGCTGGTTTTGATGGCCTTGCTGATCGCGGCGATTTCCATACGCCATGCCCGGAGACTCCATTTTCAGGACGACTGGGACGTACGGTTTAGTTGTTGCTACCGATAACAAAACCTACCGGTCGCGCGACTGCCGCCGCGCAACCAGCACAATGATGCCGATCCCAATGACCAGGCTCGCCAGAATCTTGGCCGGCTTGGGCACCACATCGATCGCCAGGAACCGGATCTCGGCAACGATGCCCGTGATCAGCGCCAACAGGTACAGGACCCCCTCCGAGCGCAGCCACTGGAGCCGCGGCCCGTCGAAGAAGGGACCCCCCACGATCGTCTGGCGGATGTAGACGCCGAGGTACGCAAACGACAGCGCCAACAGGATCAGCGAGGCCAACTGGGTCCACTCGGACACGCGGGGAATGAACTCGATGGCGAAGTAGAACACCGCCAGGACGCTGATGGCGAAGCCCAGGAATGTCAGGGCGCCTTGCAGGACCCGCTCGTGTCCCTCGCCGTGCTGTCCGGCCTGCCCGGCGGCACTCATGCGGGCTCCTCCAGGCACGTCGAGGTCCAGTGCGAGCCCGCCTGCGCGGTCACATACACATTGGACGGCGACGGCCGCGAGTCATCAGCCAAGGGCACGAACGCCTCGGCTGGCACCTCAATGGGAATGCGGACGACCTCGAAGCGACCGAGGCTGACGGTCTCATCAGTATGGACGCGCGTGACTCCGCTACGCTCTTGGTAGGTAATGACCACGCGCACGGTTTCGCCGATGGGCTTGTTGTTGTCCAGCGTCAAGCGCAGCGGCTCCGAGGGACACGCGGGTTGGCCGGGCTCCGGGTAGTAAAACCGCGCCTTGTCGCCGCTGACGGTGACCCAGCCCCCGTTTTCCTGGACCTCCAGGCGCACCTCAAGCGAATAGGCGAGGTCCAGCCCCACCAGCGCCACGGCCGCTGCGGCCAGACAAACTGACGTGACAAGCGCCGTTCGCGGTTGCACATTTTAGGGTCCCGCTGGAGGTTCTTCAATCTTGCGCCCCGGTGTGCATCCCGTTGCAGGGCATGGCATGGCCGCCACGTCCAGACCCGGACAACGAGCCAGCAGGCAGCCGCCTGACGAGCCACGGGCAGCGACCCGCAGGAGGCGGGAACGGCTGGCGGGGAACGGCCGGCGCACATGGGGTGGCCGCCCCCGCGACCGCACCGGCCAACGGCTGCGGACAAGGGTTGCTCCATCCCGGTCAAATAGCGACCAAGCCTTCGTCCAGCGAATCCCGTGAAGCTCGCCGTCAAACTCGTCGCACGCACGCTTTGGATCTACTCCTTCTTCACGCTCGCCGTCGTCTTGGCCTTGTCCGCCTGGCCGGGCGTCATGTTGGCCCATTGGGCCTGGACCACCAAGGTCCTGGGCGGCTGGACGATGCCTGAGCCCCTGTGGATCCTGTGGGGGACGTTCTTCTCGGCCCTGGCCTACTTCATTACGGGCATGACACTCATGCTCCTGCTGCCGGTGCTCAAGGTCGTCATGCGGCTCTCGACGGGCGAGGGAACGGTCCCGATCCGATCCTTCAAGGTGTGGTCGTGGTACAATTACAACGGCTTGATCCTGGCGTTCCAGACGATTTTCGGCAAGTTCTGGCGCTCCAGCAGCATCTACATCCTGTTCCTGCGCGCCATGGGCGCCAAGATCGGCCGCAACGTCATCGTCAACAGCAACACCGTCTACGACCATGACATGCTGGAAATCGGATCGGGGACCGTGATCGGCGGCGACGCGGCCATCATCGGCCACATCGGCGAGAAGGGCAACCTGGTGCGCAAGAAGGTCCGCATCGGCAAGAACTGCACGATCGGCCAGTACACCACCGTGTTCCCGGGCGCCACCATCGGCGACAACTGCCACGTGGGCGCCATGAGTCTTGTGCCCAAGGATGCCAAACTGGACAGCAACGCGGTCTACGGCGGCGTTCCGGTTCGCAAGATCAAGGACCTGAAGCCCGGCGACAAGAGCAGCGTCGCCCAGCGGGGCGATCCCGAGGCGCTGGCGGTCGAGTGGGAGAAGTCGGAGGACGACGAGGAATCCGAAGACGCGGCCGAGGCCATCGTCCAGCCAGGCGCGGCCCGCAAGCCGGCGGCGCGCATCACCACCAAGCGCTAGACCCCGTGCTTCAGGCGCTCATGGCGCCGCGCCAACGTAGACCGGAAACGCGCTTGGGCGCCCCCATAGCGTTGAGGCGAAGGCCATGTGTGGCAGGCCGTCGGCGCCGTAGGCGAGCCACGGGTAGTCCAGCAGCCGCCGGTCGCCACCGCGCTCGCCGCAGGCTGGGCCCGCAACGCAGATGCCGCCTTCGTGGAGGGCACTTGTCGCCGCCATCGACGCGGCCACGGGCGCATCGGCGCTTCCAACTCCCGCCACTTCGGCGTAATGGCCGCGCCATGTGGCGTCAATCTCGCCCGTTAAGCCCGGCCGATCGGCTTCGTACCAGACGAGGCCCAGCCTCCCGGGCCCGAGGGGCGCTGCAAACGGCATGGCCTGCGACCCCGAGCCGGCAAGCGGTTCGTGGCGGCTCCACGACGCGCCGCCGTCGTTGGATGTGGCGACGACCACGCGGCTGGTGCCGTCGACCGCCTCCGACCAGACGAAACTGAGCACGCCACCGGCATCGAGGGCGAGGCTGGTGAGCGCCGAACCCATCGTACCGCCGAGGGCGAACGCGTCCCGGCGCTGCCACGTGGCGCCGCCATCCTCGCTGGAGAGCAGGTAGAATTCGCCGTCTTCGTACGTGAAAGCGAGCGGCGCGCGCCCCTGCTCGGTGTAGCGCATGACGTAGAGCCGCTCGCCGTCGGCGGAGGTCGCCATGTTGGACTGGCCTGCGTAGTTGATCGCATCGTCGATGCGCTGGGGGAGGCTCCACGTGTCGCCCCGGTCGCGGCTGAAGAAGTGGTAGAAGCCCCGGTTTGGCGTGGCCGGCAGCTGCTCCTGCGTGGGGCCGCCCACGAGCACCGGCGCGGCGCCGGGGTCAAGGGCTTCCAGGGTTACGTGAACGAGGCCTCCAGGGTGGGCCGTGATCCAGTGGCGATGCATCAGCAAGGGCACGCGCGGGACGTTGAGCGGGACCCAGCTCGCGCCGGCGTCGTCGGAGCGAAACACCTGGAACGTCAGCCCAAAGACATTGGCCACGTACACGGCGCCGTCGGGGCCCACGGCGAGGTAGCCGTCGTTGCTGGATTCGCGCCCCGGGCCCGGTGGCGTCACCTCCACCCAGGTCGCTCCGTCGTCGATGCTCTTCCAGACCAGGTTCATGTTGCGGGTGCCGGTGGGCGTCTGGGCCGCCCCGATTCCCTCGAAGTAGACGGTCCCATCGGGTGCCACGGCGACCACGGGTTCGGCGCCCGGGTAGCGGTCCGACACCATGACCGGAGTGCCCAGCGCCGGCAGCGCAGGCGGTTCTGCCAGCCCGGGAGCCAGGCGGTCGGCCTCGGCCGCGTCGTTCAGGCAGCCCGAGAAGGCCGGCGCCAACAGGAGTGCCACGAGAAGGGCGCGCATGGCCAGACGCAGCGGCCGAACGGATGAAGATGCTTGCCCCGCGGCCAGGGCCCAGCGCCGGCGTCACCGGGGCGCAGCCGCGGCGAATCCAAACCTTTCACCAAAACGACTATGGCCGGGCGCAGGGCGGTTGCGCCATGGCGGACATTCCCCGTTCAGCCTGGGTTTTGGTTGGCTTCAGCATCGGCCTTTTCGCGGTATCCGCGGGGCTGGATGAGTTGGCCCGGACCCACGAAGAGCTGTACGACCTGGGCCTCTGCGAGGCCTACAAGACAACTGATGGGCGGCCCAACTCGTCGCTGGCCACGTGCAAGCGCACACGGCTGATGGCCGGCGCCGCCCATGTGGGAGCCACAGTGGCCCAAGTGCCGGGAGTCGGCATCCTGCTGGCGTCGCTGGGCGTCGCCGTCCTGCACAACAGGCCAGGCAGAGCGGACCCCTCTCAGCCTGGCCCCGCTGCGGACGAGCCGGCCGAGGGGCTTGCGGCTCCGGCCCCGCCACCGGCCTAGCCCCCCGCCTAACATTTGCCCGAACAGACTAGATTTCAACCGTCTATCCAATGGGCCTTTAGTCACTGCCACCCGGTTGAACGTGGTGTCCTGATGACGCAGTCTGACCCTGACCCAACCCTGGACCGGTTTCGCACAGCGATGAAATTCAGCCTCTGGATGTGGGCCCTGTACTGGCCCGGCGGGGGGCTCATGCTCCTGGTCGGCGGCCTCGATCCCATCTCCATCGCGGTCACCGTCGCGTCACTCGGCTCGTTCATCGCGCTGATCGCGTTTGGCGGCCTGACCATCTCCACCAAGGGCACCAAGTTCGAGTTCTTCCTAGAGCGCCCCATGTACCTGATCGGCGCGCTCGTCGCCATCATCCTCGTCGCGCCCGCCTTCGGCTTCCTGACCAACTTCGGCTTGGCCTTGTTCTCGGCTCTCTACATGGGTTCCATCGTGTTCGCCGGGTTCCGACTCGCCGGCCACCTGGGCGCGACCGAGCAGAACGCCTTTGCCGCCCGCGCCGACCAGCCGTTCATCGTGTTCGGCATCGTCGGTGTGTGCGGCTTCCTGGTTTTCATCGACGCCTGGCTGCCCATGCTGGGATCCAGCGCCGTCGGCGGGCCCGCCATGAGCGTCGCCGTCGCCAACTGGGTCAACCTGCTGTACCCGCCGCTCCTCATGCTGACCACCCGGCCCTTCCGGGAACCGCTGCGCCGACCCCGCGCCCCCAGCGTGGATCCGGCCGCGCCCGCCCTAGCGGTCCCCGAGCCTTCCGACTAGCGGGCCGGGCGGCGCCGGCTGCGGGGTTCGGGCAACTGAACCCGGCGGCCGGCGCCGATCACGCGCGCCGAGCACGCTATACGGCCTGCGACCCATGGGGCCAGCATGGTGGCGGTTGGTCTGTCGGGCACTGGCGCCCGCGCATTGGTTTTGGCGCTCCTGGTGGGCCTTCCCCTGGGAACCGCCCAGGCGCCCGCCGACGGCGCAGGCGCACAGTACGTCGTCGCGTTTTCCCAGGTGCCACCGACGCTGGCCATCGGCGACGCATTTGCGGGCGCCGAGGTCGTGGCGATGGCTGATTCCCTCGGATTCATCCTGGTCCAGCCCGGCGATCCCGCCGCGTTCATGGCGCAGGTCCTGCGCCACCCGGAGGTGCGCTACGTTGAGGAGAACCGGGTCGCGGTGCGCACGATGCTGGCGCCTGACGACCCTCGCTTCGACGACCAGTACGGACCCCAGCAGATCCGGGCGCCGGAGGCGTGGGACACGCGTCTTGGCGGCGACGAGCGCACCGTCTGCATCGTGGACAGCGGCATTCGCTACACCCACGAGGATCTGGCCGGCTCGCGCTGGCTGGGCGGCTGGGATTTCGTCCATCGCACCGACGACCCCTGGGACGACAACGGCCACGGCACCCACGTGGCTGGCACGGCAGCGGCCGGCGTCGACAACGGCGTCGGCATCGCCGGCGTGGGCAACGTCGGATTCCTGGCGGTCAAGGCCCTTGACAGCAGGGGTTCGGGGTCGTTCTTCGACGTGGCCAGCGCGATTGCGTGGTGCGCCGACAACGGCGGCGACGTCATCAGCATGAGCCTGGGGTCGCCGTGGTTCTCGTGGACCCTGTTTGACGCCGTTCAGTACGCGTGGGGCCAGGGTGCTCTGCTGGTCGGGGCCGCCGGCAATAACGGCCCGTGCAACAACTGCATCGGCTACCCGGCTGCGCTGGACGAGGTGATCGCCGTGACGTGCACGACGGCCACGGAGGCCCAGTGCGGTTTCTCGTCGGACGGGCCTGAGAGCGAACTGGCCGCGCCGGGGCAGTCGATCCTGTCGACCTACGTCGGCTCCGACAGTGATTACGCAGCCAAATCGGGCACCAGCATGAGCACCCCCCACGTGGCGGGCGTCGCCGCGCTCATTTGGAACCATGCGCCCGATCTGACCAATCAGCAGCTTCGCGACGTGCTGCAAAACTCGGCCAGGGACGCCGGGCCAACCGGTTGGGACGAACAGTACGGGTACGGCATCGTTGACGCCGCCGAGGCGATCGCGTCGCTGCGACCGCCGTCGCCGCCGCGCAACCTTGTGGCCACGCCGGAGGACGGGGCGATCCTGTTGACGTGGGACGAGCCGGCCGACCCGGGTGGTCTGGGCGTTGACATCTACTACGTCTACCGGGGCGCCGACGAAGCCACCATGACGCGCGTCGCCGAGACGACCCTGTTGTCCTACCGGGACTCGGGGCTTGGCGAGGGCGCGACGTTCACGTACGCCGTTTCGGCCGCCAGCGGCATGGGCGAGTCGGACCGTTCGGCATCGGTGACGGCGACATCCCTGATGGGGCCGGCCGCGGCGTTCGCGTGGACGCCCGAGCTCCCGGAGCCGGGCCAAGAGGTCCAGTTCCAGGACCAGTCGACGGATTCGGACGGCAGCGTGGCGGCCTGGTCGTGGGACTTCGGGGACGGCGAGGGCAGCGACCAACGTCACCCGAGCCACACGTTCTCTTCCGATGGCACGTTCACGGTGCGCCTGACCGTTACGGATTCAGACGGCCTGGAAGACACGGCGAGCGCCGACATCCTGGTCAACGCGGCCCCGACGGCCTCTTTCGACCACACGCCCGAGGCGCCGGACACGCAGGACGAAATCCAGTTCACGGACACGTCAACGGACGCCGATGGCAGCGTGCAGGCGTGGCACTGGGACTTGGGCGACGGGACCATCAGCTCGGATCAGAACCCGACGCACCGCTTCCCCGACAACGGCGACTACGTGGTGACACTGACGGTGACCGACGACGACGGCGCGAACGACACGACCAGCCGGACGGTGGCGGTCAGCAACGTTGCTCCGGCGGCCAGCTTCACCTATGCGCCCTCCGCGCCGACCACGGCGGATACGGTGGCGTTCACCGACGGCTCGTCGGACGTCGACGGCACCGTGGTGGCTTGGAGTTGGGACTTCGGCGACGGCGCCACCAGCAGCGAGCAGCATCCGAGCCACCGTTACGCCGACGACGGCACCTACACGGTGACCCTGACGGTCAGCGACGACGACGGGGCGGACAACACGACGGTCCAGGCGATCACGGTCACGAACCTTGCCCCGACGGCCGCCTTCGCGTACAGCCCGGCGAGCCCAAGCACCGCCGACGACGTGGCTTTCACGGACGAATCGCTCGATGCCGACGGCACCGTCGCGTCTTGGGCCTGGGACTTCGGCGACGGCGCCACCAGCAGCGAGCAGCATCCGAGCCACAGCTACGCGGATGATGGAAGCTACACGGTGACGCTGAGCGTGACGGACGACGACGGAGCCACAGCCGAGGCGTCGCAGACCGTGAGCGTGACGAACGTGGCGCCGGTGGCCGGCTTCACGACCAGCCCGGAGGACCCGACAACCCAGGTTGACATCGACTTCACCGACACGTCAACGGATTCGGATGGCTCCGTCGTGGACTGGAACTGGGACTTTGGTGACGGCGCCAACAGCACCGAGGCCAACCCTAGCCACCGCTACGCCGACGACGGCACGTACACGGTCACGCTCACCGTCACGGACGACGACGGCGCCACCGACGCCACCAGCCAGACGGTCACGGTGGCCAACGTGGCGCCGACGGTGGATTTCAGTTACTCGCCGGCCGAGCCGACGACGCAGGACGAGGTGCAGTTCACCGATGCTTCAGGCGACCTGGACGGCACGGTCGTGGCGTGGAACTGGGACTTCGGCGACGGCTCGGCCAGCGACGACCAGAACCCGACCCACCGCTTCCCCGACGACGGCGTCTACGCCGTCACGCTCAGCGTCACGGATGACGACGGCGCGACGGCGGCCACAACGATCGACGTGACGGTCACTAACGTCGCGCCCGAGGCGAGTTTCAGCCATGACCCGATCGAGCCCCGAACCACCGACACGGTCACCTTCGCCGACGCCTCCAGCGACATCGATGGCACCGTCGTGGCCTGGAACTGGGACTTCGGCGACGGGGAGTCCAGCGACGACCAGAACCCGACTCACCAGTACGCAGCCGTCGGCACCTACACGGTGAGCCTGACGGTCACGGACAACGACGGCGCCACGGGCTTGGTAAGCGTGGACATCACGGTCGTGGACCCGCCAAGCGCGCCGCGGGACATCTCGGCCCGGCCGGGCCCGGGGCTTGGGGATATTGACGTGCGCTGGACCAGGCCCGCATCCGACGGGGGCGCGCCCCTGCTCGGGAACCTGATCTACCGCAGCGACGGCGGCGACTTCGAGTTGATCGCCGATATCGGGAATTACCGCCGCTACGTGGATGACGATCGGAAGCTGGGCACCATCTACACCTACTACGTGGTGCCGTACAACCGCGCCGGTGAGGGACCCGCATCCGACACGGCGTCGGCGGCCGGCACCGGCTTGTGACAGCAATCACATGCGCCCTTGGGGCCCGATCGCGGCCGCCGAGCCGCAGCCCAGCGGCCAACGGCCGCCGTCAGCCACCCTAACCGCCCGCCGTCCGGCTAACGGTAACGGGCCGCCATCTCGTCGGTGCTCGTGGCATCCAGGGCCAGCACAAGGTTGTAGCTGGCCTCAACGATCGTGGCGAAGCCGGCCTCAAAGTTGGCGCGACCGCCGACGAAATCGTACACGTAGTCCACCGTGTCACCCGGTCGATGGTACTCCGGGTAGTCCGCCGCGTAACGGCCGCCGGCAAACCGGTAGATGGGCACGCCGGCGTCACGGAAGCGCCGTTCGTCGGAGTTGCGGTCGTGGGTGTCCAGCACCTCCAAGCCCTCCTCCGGGTAACCCATGACACCGTTGAGCAAGTCCCGCCCGAAGGGCTGCAGGAACGGCACCTTGTCGGCGTCGCCGGTCATCAGGTAGGCTTTCCAGTCGTGGCCGGGCCAGTTGATGCCGGTCATGTCGTAGCCGATGACGGTGTCGTAGACGTACGGCTCGTCACCCTCCAGCACCACGTCCTCCACGTAGCGTTGCGACGCGACGAGGCCCATTTCCTCGGCGTCGAAGAAGATGCACGCGATGGTCCGGCGGGTCTCGACCTGCGCCAGGGCCTCGCAGATGGCAAACTGCGCCGCGACGCCGGACCCATCGTCGTAGGCCCCCTGAATCGTGGCCGCCTGGGTGTCGTAATGGCTCACGAGGCCGATGCGGTGATCGGGCAGTTCGGTCCCGGTTCGCGTGGCCACGACGGCGTCGACCTGAAGGGGCACGGCGTCGGGCAGCCCCTGGCCGAAGCCGCCGGCCGGGTAGCTGCGAACCTCGACCTCGAAGCCGATGCGCTCCAGTTCCGACACCAGGTGCTCCCGCGCCAGGTCGTTATTGGGCAGGTGGGCGTCCCGCTTGACGTACGTGGTGACGTAGTCCTCCCACCAGTCGACGGACGTGGCGACGTTCCAGTGGAGCGCGGGCAGGCCTGCGGCGACCTCCTGGGCCAGGCTGGTAGGGGCTGCCGTCGGGGGGTTGTCGGAGATACACCCCGCCAGGGGAACCAGGGTCGCGACGACGACGGCAAGCAGGATGCGCATGTGGGGGAGGCCGCGCCGGCGCACTTGAGTGTTGTCGGAGGCTCCTTTCAAGCGGAGCTGGCCGCAACGGCGGCGCGACGCGCGTGTGCGCCAACCGGCGGATGGCCGGCCCGGCCGGAGTGCCGCTCATATAGGACCCCGGTTTCGCCGCGCCATGGCCGGATTCGTTCGGAACCTTCTCACCATCGTCACGGGCGTATTGTGGATCTACAGCTACGCCACCCTCGGCGCGATGATGGCCATCGCCGCGCTGCCCGGATGGCTCATGGCGCGGTGGGCGTGGAACCTGGATCTGGCCGTCTCCGGCCCCGCGATCCTGTCGACGCTTCTGGACGGCTTGGTTGGCATCTACTTCAGCATCCTGGCGTTCTTCGTTTTCGGCGTGGTGCTGATGTTCGTGCTCCCGGCGGTGCGCATGATCTTCTGGTGGTGGAAGCCCCACGTCGGCGAAATTCCGTTGCATTCCTTCCGGGTGTGGCCGTGGTACAACGTGAACGGCATGCAGTTCATGTTCAACACGGTGTTTGGCCGCTTTGCGCGCCCGACGACCCTGTACCCGGTGTTCTTGCGCATGATGGGCGCCAAGATTGGCAAGCGCGTCGTGTTCAACACGCAGCACGTCTACGACCTAGACTTGCTGACGGTCGGTGACGACGTGGTGATCGGCGCCAACGCCTCGCTGCTTGGCCACGTCGGCGAGAAGGGCAAGCTGGTGCGGGCCCCCATCAAGATCGGCAGCAAGGTGACCATCGGGCAGTACACCAACATCTTCCCGGGCGTCACGATCGGCGACAACTGCCACGTCGGCGCGATGAGCATGATTCCCAAGGGCGCCACGTTGGACTCCAACGCGATCTACGGTGGCGTGCCGGTGCGCAAGCTGCGGGACCTGGCGCCCGGCGAGAAGGTGACCTCGGACGACACCAGCTCGACGACCGGCGGCAAGCCGTAATCCCCGCGCCCGGCTCGCGGCGCGGCGCCACAGCCCCCCCGGGCCAGCGGCGAGGCCGTGGCACCGCTGCGGTTTTCAAGCCGCGGCCGCAACGGGGCCTGTGTCTGGTGTCAACTCGTTCCTGGTGGCCGCCGTGCTCGGCCTCGCTTCGGCCGGCGGCGTGTACGGTATTGCCGAATGGCTGGACAGTCGCCCGGCCCCGGAGGTCCACGACGACAGCCCCACGGCGCCGGCGGAGGCGCGGCTGCTGTGGCCGTTGCTTGAGGGCCACGCCGAAGCGGGCGCCCAGACGCCCTTCGTGTTCGTGGCGAGCGCGCCAGAGGCCCGCGATTTGGAACTGCCTGCCGAGGCCGAATGGCTTACCGAGGCCGTCGGGGTCGTGACGCTCGCCACCGGCGCCGCCTGCCACATCGATGGCCAGGATTGCCCGAGCGTCGCCGAGGCCGCCGATGGCCCCCGCTTCGGCAGGGATGGCTACAACGCCACGAAGGTGCAGTTCTGGGCGTTCGACACCCAGGGCCGCCTGTTTGCGACCAACGCGCCCAGGGGCGCCGCGGACCTGTACGAATTGCATCCCCAGTACACGGCGCTGCCCCGGGACGCCTGGTACCTGGGCGCCGGCGAGGCCCCCAACGGCACGACCAACCTGCCCGCGTTCAAGGGGCAGGCTCGGGCCCTGCTCGACGGCCTGCCGGACGGCGGCATCGCGACGACCGTGACCGAGCAGTTCCGCTGGTACATGGACGACGCCCTGATCCTGACGGCGCGAGTCGAGGGCCTCGTCCACGCCCCGTAATAGCCTGCGCAGCAAGTTGCCTGCATCGTTGCAGGGTGTGGTGCAGGCACAGCCGCGGGGCTGGTAGCCCCTTATAGGCCATCAGGGGCGGTTTGGGCTTGCCGGCACACGCAGGTGGGTTGTCAGCATGGCCCGCCGCAGCAGCCGGCACAATGGACCCACGCCCGCCGCATCGTGCGGCGCGGCACGGGTCGCGCCTCTACCCCCACCCATCCACCCAACCAACCGCGAAGCGGCGGGAGGCCGACGGCTTCCCGCCGCCCTTTTCATCGCCACGTGGCATCGCGGCCCGATGAGCACGTTGGAAGCCGTGAAGACCCCCGCGAACCCGGTTCTCGCCGGCGCCGAGCGCAGCCTGCAGGTGGAGTACGCGATCCGGGACGTGGTGCTGCCCGCCCGCGAGATCGAGGCCCAGGGTCACAAGGTCCTCAAGCTGAACATCGGCGACCCGATTGCGTACGGCTTCCAGCCGCCGGAACACATGGTTCAGGCGTTGTACGAGGCGGCCAAAGAGGGTCACAACGGGTATGCTGCCAGCGAAGGCGATCCGGCGCTGGTGTCGGCCATCGTGGAGCGGGAGAAGCGCCGCAACGGCGTGTCATACACACCCGATGACGTGGTCGTCGGCAACGGCCTCGGCGAGGTCATCCAGATGCTCTTCGGCGCCGCCATCGTGCCCGGCGACGAGGTGCTGATCCCCGGCCCGACCTACCCGCCCTACGACTCGCTGGTGAAGTACTTCGGCGGCAAGCCGGTCTACTACCGGACCGTCGAGGAGGAGGACTGGCAGCCCGACGTGGACGACGTGCGCGCCAAGATCACGCCGAAAACCAAGGCGGTCTGCCTCATCAACCCCAACAACCCCACGGGGGCCCTCTACTCCGAGTCGGTGGTCAAGGAGTTCACGGACATCGTGGGCGAGCACCAGAACCAGTGCTTCCTCATCAGCGACGAGATTTACGACGAAATGACCTTTGACGGCACCCAGGTCGCCAGCGCCACGGTGGCGCCGGACGTGCCCATGGTGACCCTGAACGGCTTCAGCAAGGTGTACCTGGTTCCCGGCTGGCGCCTCGGCCACTCCCTCTGGAACGACCCGACGGGCAGCCTCGCCCAGATCAAGGAAGGCATGCTCAAGGTGGCGCGCAACCGCATCTGCGCCAGCAGCATCGCCCAAAAGGCGGCAGCAGCGGCACTGCGCGGGCCCCAGGACCACGTCAAGGCCACCAACGACATCCTGCGCCCCCGCCGCGACTTCGCCGTCAAGCGCCTCAACGAGATTGACGGCATCAGCAGCGCCAAGCCCGACGGCGCGTTCTACGCGTTTCCGCGCATCGACGCCCTGGCGGACGCCGCCCCCGGCACAGCGGCGTGGAAGAACGACAAGCAGTTCGTGCTGGACTTCCTGGCCGAGGAGAAGGTGCTCGCCGTGCATGGCAGCGGCTTCGACCCCACGTACGGCAAGGACCACTTCCGCATCGTCATCCTGCCGGACATGGAAACCCTGGGCTCCGCCTTCGATCGCCTGGAACGATTCGTCAAGCGCCACACTTCCGGCTAGGCGCCGCCCGCGCCGGCGGTGGGCCTGCAAACCACTTAGAAGCCGCCGGCGCTCGGCCGTTTCCACATGAAGCACCACCACCGCGGACGATTCGCCATGCTTGGCGTCGCCCTACTCACCGCCGGGTTCCTGGCCGGGTGCGCCGGCGACTCGGAGGTCCACTCCAACGATGTCACGCTCATCGTCACCCTGATGGACCCCGAGACCGGGGAGATCATCGTTGCCAACGCCACGGGCCTGCCGTTCGAGAACCGGACGGTCGTCTTGGCCCTCGGCGAGTCCTCCGGCCTTGGCGATGACTTCGACGCCCGGGCCCGCGCCGCTGCGCTGGACGATTCCATCGAGGGCCTGTTCACGCTCGCCGATTACGCGGGCCAGGAGTCGGCGGAGCGCCAGTTTGGCCCCTACCCCGCCGAGTCCACGGTCGGGCGGGAGGCGTTTGCCGAAGCCATCGGCGAGCCTGAGGTCGGAATGGTGTTCCCGTTCCCGCCCTTCTACAACGCCACCGTTGTGGCCGTGGACGACGCCTCGGTCACGTACCGCGTCATGGCCGAGGATGGCCAGCGCAACCCGCTTGATGTCGTGGGCGCGACCCTCGTGACCTACCTTGACGGCGACAACATGACCCAGGAGCTCGACCCCGATGTCGGGGCCACGTTCCTGATCGCGGTTACCAACGGCGCGCCGGCGCCGTTGGGGCTGCGCCAGGGGGCTTACAAGACCACGGGCGCCAACGAGACCCATATCTTGTGGGCGTTCCAGCCGCTTGCGCTGCCCGAGTGGTTCGGTCGGGAGGTGCTGGTGAAGGCAACCGTGGCGGCGATCCAGCCGCCGTTTGAGCCGGGGGCCGGCGATGCCGGCGGGCACGACCACGGGGGCGGCCACAGTCACGGCGACGACGGCCACGACCACGGGGACGGCCACGACCACGGGGACGGCGGGCACGACGACGGCCACGACCACGGCGACGGCCACGACCACTGAAGCGGCCATGCACGGGCGCGGCGGGCGTGCCCGCCCACCCCGCTCGCCCGAAACGGATATCACACGAGCCCCTGTCCGCGGCCCACGGCCCATCGCGGCCGGGTGGTTATCGTGACCGTTTCCAAGACGCTACTCCTGTTCGCCCTGGTGGCGGCCACTGGCCTGTCCGGCTGCTTCGGCGCCGGCAACACGCTCCAGGCGACCATGACGTACACCGCGTACGACCCCGACACCGGCGCCGTGCTGGTCGACGATGCCACCGGCGCCCCCATTGCCGGCGTCTCCATCACCTTCCACCCCGGCAGCGGCGACTCCGGCTTTGGCACCGAATTCGAGCGCCAGGTCATGGCGGCGGGCGTCAACCAGACCGTCAACGTCACCACCCGGGCGGACTACGTGGAACAGGTCGGACGCGAGCGCGTGTTCCCGTCCAGTTCCGCGCTTGTCGAGGTCGGCTACGCCGAATTCGTCGGCGCCCTGGGCGAGCCCACGGTCGGCCAGACGTTCGACTACAGCCAGCTTTACCCAGCGCGCGTCGAGGTCGTGAACGAGCCGATCACCGAAGACGCGGTCGTCACGGAGACCGATCCTGATACGGGCGAGACGACCGAGCGCACCGAAACCAGGGTCGTGCAGCCGGGAACCGTCACCTTCCGCGTCATCCCCGAACCGGGACAACGCGACCCGGTCCCCGCTGTCGGCGCCGTCCTGATCACCCTGGTCGAAGGCGACCAGATCACGCAGATGCTGGAACCCACCGTCGGCGCGAAGTTCCCCATCATGGCCAGTCCCCAGGGAACGCCCCTCGGCCTGGCGCCCGGCCAATACCGGACGGTCGGCGCCAATGAGACGGCCATTCTGTACGAGTTCAGCCCGCACCCGTCGGCCATGCTGCTGGGCCGGGATGTCCTGATCCAGGCAACCCTGACATCGGTCACCTCGGCGGCCCTCGGCGAGGCCCCACCGGCCAGTGGAGCCAACTTCGGTGCTCGGACAAGCCCCCAGCTCAACGCCCCGGCCGTCGGCCCCGCCGACGCTGGACATGACCACGGTGACGACGGCCACGGCGGCCACGATCACTGATCGAGCAGGGCAGCGGCGACGCGAACGGCTTGCACCGTCTCGCCAACATCGTGGACGCGCACGATGGCAGCGCCACCTAGCACGGCGGCAACGGCCACGGCCACGGAGCCACCGAGGCGGCGGGCCGGCTCGGGCTCTCCCGTCACGGCGCCGATGAAGCGCTTTCGGCTCGCGCCGACCAGGATGGGGCAGCCAAGATCGACGAGCCGTGGCAGGGCTCGTACGATGGCGAGGTTGTCAGCGGGGTCGGCGCCGGGCCGGGCGCCAAAACCAAGCCCTGGGTCAAGCACCACGGCGGCGCGGGCAATGCCTGCCTGGACAGCGCGCTCCAGGAGAGCGGCGAGCCGCGTACGGGTGTGCTCCACGATGTCGCCGTCGCCGTCGTCCCAGCGCATGAGTACCACCGCGCAGTCGGCGTCTCGCACCACCCGCGCCATATGGGGGTCGCCCAGTCCGCTGACATCATTGACGAAGTCGGCGCCGGCGACCAGGGCGGCCCGGGCGACGCTCGCCTTCGACGTGTCGATGCTGATGACGGCATCCGGCCGCGCGGCGCGAATGGCCCCGATGGCTGGCGCGATGCGGGCTTCCTCGACGTCCGCGGGCACGGGCGCCGCTCCGGGGCGGGTCGATTCGCCACCAACGTCGAGGATGTCGGCGCCCGCGTCGAGCATGTCGATCGCGCGTGCAGCGACCGCCGCGGGACTGGTCAGTTCGCCGCCATCGCTGAAGGAGTCAGGCGTGACGTTCAGAATCCCCATGACGAGCGGGCGATCGAGCACGAGGGTGCGGCCGCCAGCCAGCGGCAGTGACCGCGGGGCCAGTGCGGTCACCCCAGCAGCGCGCGCCTGGCCTGGGCGAGGGACTGGGGTAACAGCAGCAAGCCGGCCAGGGCAACCATGGCGGCGGCTGCGGAGCCAAGGACCAGCACCAGGATCAGGATCAGGTCGATCATTGCTCAGTCTCCGTTGACGCGGTCGCGGCCACCGCGAATCATGGCCTCCAGGCTGTGGGAGACCTGCATCGTGAGGTCACCCTTCTCGCCGGGACCAAGGGGTTGATCCTGGTAGCGCGTGATCGGGAGAACGCCGCCAACGGTGTTGGTTAGCCAGGCCTCGTCGGCCTTGGCGAGGGTCGCCGGCTCCAGTTCATCGACGACCTCGAAGTCGCCCTCCGCCAGGAGTTCAAGCACTGCGGCGCGGGTGACGCCGGCTCGGGCGCCCTCCTCGGGGCCCGGCGCGTACACCGTGTCCCCGGAGCGGGCAAAGATGTTGCTCGTGGTTGCCTCGCAGACGCGTCCGTGTTCGTTGAGCAGGATCGCATCGTGGGCCATGAGCCGGAGCGCCTCGCGGCGGGCTGCGATGTGGGGCAGGAAGCTCAGGGTTTTGCAGACGGCCAGGGGGTCTCCGGTGAATTTGCGCTGCCGGGCCACGACGACATGGACGCCGAGGCTGTGGTAGCGCATTGGGTACGGCTTGAACTTCTTGGTGAGGCCCGTGATGGCGTAACCGCGGCCGTCGCCGGTCAGGTCGTCCAGGACGCCTCCGGTGACGTTGACGCGCAGGTACAATTCGTCGCCGAATTCGTTGCGCCCGCGGTGGACCAGGGCCTCGATGGCGGCGCGGGTCTCGTCGAGAACACCCTCAACGAGCCCAATGGCGGCTGCGGACCGACCCAGTTGCTCGAGGTGGTCTTCGAGCCTGAAGAGGCGGCCGTTGGAGGTCCGCAGGGTCTCGAAGACGCCGTCGCCGAGAAGGTAGCCCCGGTCGTTCAGGGGAACCCGCGCGTCGCGCAGGTCGACCACTTCTCCACCGACGTAAGCCAGCCCTTCCGCGGGCTGGTTGGCGGTGTCTTCGACCAGGGACGACGTGATGGTGGCGGCGGGCGGCTTTGTGCTCATGGGGTGGTCTCCAAGAAGGCCAGGACGATCTCCAGTCCCCGGTCGGTTGAAAGGGATTCCGGGTGCACCTGCAGACCCCAGGTGGGGTGCTGGTTGTGGCGGAGGGCCATGATGCGGCCGTCGGCAAGCCGGCCGGTCACCCGCAGCGTCGCGGGGAGGTCGGTTTCTGACACGATGAGGGAGTGGTAGCGTGTGGCTGTCCATGGCGATGGCGCGGCGGCGAGCGGGCCGCGGCCGTCGTGGGTGATCGTGTCGGTCTTGCCGTGCACGGGCGGGCATTGGACGACGTTGGCGCCGAAGGCTGTCGCGATGGCTTGGTGGCCGAGGCAGACGCCGAGGATGGGGATCCGGCCGGACAGGGCCTTGACGATCTCGATGCTGCAGCCGGCGTCCTCGGGTCGGCCGGGGCCGGGGCTGATGATCAGGTGGGTGGGGTCGAAGGCCTCGACGGCGGCGCGCCAGTCGGCGTCGTTGCGCAGGACCTGGACCTCGGCGCCGAGGGCGGCGGCGTAGTCGGCGAGGTTGTGGACGAAGCTGTCCTCGTTGTCGATCACCAGGACCCGGGCCTGGACTTGTCGGGGCGGTTGCGGGGGCGACCACGACCCGTGTCGGGAGACCTCGCCGAGGCGGGCGCGGCTGCCGCCACCGGTGTCGCCGCTGGCGGCCTCAAGCAGCGCCTGGGCCTTGTTTCCAGCCTCGATCCATTCCCGCGTCGCCTCGCTGTCGGCCACGATGCCGCTGCCGGCGGAGACGCTGGCCCGACCCCCGGCGAGAACCAGCGTGCGAATCATGATGTTCCACGCGGCGGCGCCGGAGAGGCTAAGGTAGCCCGCGCTGCCGGTGTAGGGCCCGCGCGCGACCGGCTCGGCCTCGTGGATGCGCTGCATCGCGCGCAATTTGGGGGCGCCGGTGATCGTGCCGCCGGGAAACAGGGCGGTCAGCCAGTCCACGAAGTGGGTGCCGGGGCGCACGCTGCCGGTCACCGACGAGACCAGGTGCATCACGTGGCGGTAGCGCTCGACGCTGTACGCCTCGGCGACGCGGGTGGTGCCGGGTACGCTGACGCGGGCGACGTCGTTGCGCACCAGGTCCACGAGCATCGTGTGCTCCGCCCGCTCCTTGGGGTCCGCCAGCAACTCCCGCTCCAGGGCCTCGTCGACGTTGGGTTCGGCTCCGCGCGGCCGCGTACCGGCGATCGGGCGGCTGGTGATGACGGCGCCACCCGCCGGGTCCGGCTGGACGGTGAAGAGCTGCTCCGGGCTGCCGCTCACGACGGCGTGGTCGCCGAAGTCAAGCAGCGCCATGTAGGGACTCGGATTGGCTTCCTGCAACCGCGCAAACAGCACGGCTGGGTCGGCGCGGCAGTCGGTCGTGAAGCGCGTGGAGATGTTGGCCTGGAACAGGTCGCCCTCGGCCACGTGGGCCTTCACGCGGTCGACGGCGGCCTCGAACCGCGCTTGGTCCATGCTGGGCGTCCACTCGCTTCCCGCCTCGGGCTCGATGGCAGGCGGCGGCGCCTGCCGGGCCGCTCGCGCCAGGGCCCCCACCCTGTCGCGGGGCCTGCGCAGGCCCTTGAGAACCCCCTCGGGCGCCGAGTCGGGAGGCCTGACCACGGTGGCGTGGGCGACGGCGGTTTGCTCGCGCCGGTCGAACACGATGGCGTCGAGGCAGAGGCGTAGCACCGCTTCGGGCAGCGGGTCTGCGTCCGAGCCGGCCCGGCCAGGCATACGGTCGTCCAGGTGGCGCCCGAACTCGTAACCGAAGTAGCCCACAAACCCGGCGGTGAATCCCGGCTCCATGTCCCCCCGACACCAGTCGCGGGCCAGGGCCTCAAGGTACTCGGCGGGGGCCTCGTCGCGTCGTCTCAGCACGCCGCCGCGCCAGCGCTCCACCACCGCGCCATGCTCCACGCGGACCTCCAGCAGCGGGGTCGTCGCCAGGATGGCCCGGTTCGAATCGGGGTGGTCGCCGAGGCCGTCCAGCAGGAGAACCTGGTGGCCGGCGGCCCGCAGCGCCCGGTACGCCTCAAGGGGGTCGACCCAAGGGAGTTCCTGGCTGCGCCGGCGCAGACCGCGACTACTGGGTGCCACGAATCTCCTCCACCGGTTCGCCCGTGATGGCCGCACGGGCCTCGCCGACCAGAAACAGGCTTCCGGCCACGAGGATCGTGCGTGCGCCCGCCTCGACGGCCAGCCGCAACGCCGTGGTGGCGTCCGGCGCCGCGTCGAAGGGCATGAACTCGCCCTCCAGGTGTCGCCCGATGGGCGCCGGCGGCAGACCGCGCGGGGATCGCAGCGGCACCCCCCAGACATGGGCGGCCAGGGGAGCCCACTGGTCAAGCATGGTCTCCCAGGGCTTGTCGGCGGCGAAACCGACGATGAGATGGAATCCGGAAAGGTGGCGCTTGGCCAGGTGGCGGCGCAGGGCCACGGCGCCGGCCTCGTTGTGGGCACCGTCCAGGATGACTTCGACGAGCGCGTCGCCGGCGGCGGGACCGGCCAGCATGGACCCCTGCACGTGGACGCTCTCCATCCGGCCAGGCATCACCGTCTCCCGCAGCGCCGTATGCAGCGCCAGGTCGGGCACGCTGACCCCGAGCCCCCGCAGCGCGTCCACGGCCGCGACGGCCAGGGCCGCGTTGTCCAATTGGTGCTCGCCCGCCGGCCCCACGTCGTAATGCGCGTCGCCCCGCGGCGTGGCCAACCGCATGCCGTTGACATCGGGCACGATGTGGTAATCCTCGCCGAGAATGCTCATCGGCACCCGCAAGCCGTGGCTCGCGACCTTCAGTACAGACAGCGCGTCGCCGCTGACGCCGGTGACGCACGGCACGCCCGGCTTCATGATGCCCGCCTTCTCGGCCGCAATCAACCCGATGTGGTCCCCCAGGTAGCCCGCGTGGTCCAGGGAAACGTTGGTGATCACCGTCAGCACGGGGTCAAGGACATTGGTGGCGTCCAGCCGGCCACCCATGCCGGTTTCGACCACGGCCCAGGTGACACCCTCGTCGCGAAACAGCACAAACGCAAGCGCCGTCACGATTTCGAAGAACGTGGGGGGCTGATCGTCGCCATCGAGCGCCTCGACGTGTGGCCGAATGGCCGCCAGCCCCTCGGCGACCGCCGAAGGCAACACCTGGCGACCGTTGATTTCGATGCGTTCGGTGAAGCGAACCAGGTGCGGGCTCGTCGTCAAGCCCACCTTGTAACCGGCCGCCCGCAGGGCCCCCGCCATGAAGCGCGCCACGCTGCCCTTGCCGTTGGTGCCCGCGATGTGGATCGAGCGAAACGCATCCTGCGGGTTGTCGAGCGCGGCCAGCAACCGACGCACCTTGTCCAGTCCGAGCTTGATGCCCAACGCCTGCCGGCCGTACAGCCACGCCAGCGCCTCCTCGTACGGCCACTCCAGATCGTCCATCAGAAACCGTCCGGGTAGAGGGCGCCAGGCAGCGGCCGCACGTCAGCGTCAAACCACGACGAACCGGCCTCGACGACCACGCCATCCGCTGCCGTGCGCACCTGGCCCCGCGCAATCAGGTCCACGGTGCGGGGCAGGATCTGGTGCTCCAGCGCCAGCACCCGCGCCGCCAGGCTCTCCATGGTATCGTCGCGAAGAATCGGCACCGCCGCCTGCAAGATGATCGGGCCGCCATCCAGGTCGGCCGTGACGAAATGGGTCGTGCAGCCTGCCACCCGCGCGCCGGCGGCCAGCGTGTCGCGCACGCCGTGGGCGCCCTTGAAACTGGGCAGCAGCGCCGGATGGATGTTGATGATGCGACCCGCAAACGCCTCGCAAAACGCCGTACCCAGGATGCGCATGAAGCCCGCCAGCACGATCAGGTCAGGCCTCTCGGCCCGCAGCACCTCGATCAGGCGCGCGTCGTACGCCGCCGCCGACTCGCCGGTCTCGCGGGGCAATTCAACGAGCGCGGGAACGCCGGCGGCCCGCGCTTTGTCCAGGCACGCGGCACCCGGCTTGTCCGTCAGGACCAGTCCCACGCGGGCGTCCACGCGCCCGGCGTCGATCTGACGCAGCAGGGCCTCCAGGTTGGAGCCGCGGCCGGAAGCGAGGACAGCGACCTTCAGGGTCACGCGGCCGGGCAGGCCCGGTGGATTTCAAGGGTTTGGGGACCGGTCTCGGCCCGGGGGCCGGCATCCGCCAGCCTACGCCCTGCACACCGGAGGTCGGCCATGGTCCACGGCTTGCGCTGACTGCCGCATGCAAACGGCCCGCCGTTCGAGTTCGCACAGCGCGCCTGGCACCGGGTCAAGGGGGTTGACGTAGCACGCGATGGCCGACGCCGTGTCGACGGCAGCCGGGCCCGGCGCGGCCATCGACGCGATTGCAAACAGGGCGACGAACAGCATGATGCGGGGGAACATGGCTGGGCACTCCCACGACGCCAAGCGGACTGCCCCGGTTTAGGCTTGGTGCCCGTGCAGGTGACGTTGCCCACCCGCTAAATTTCGGGCCGAGTCGCGACGTGTAGCATGCTGGCATGCACCGTGTGTTGATTGCCGGCCGCATCGACGGCGGTCACCTGCACGACCTGCTCCAGGGGCGCCAGGAGGGGTGGGTCAAAGAACCACTTGTACGGAGGGGCCGCAGCGGTGTGACCCGTGCCATCCTGTGCCTCGAAGCTGACGCTTGCAATCCCACACACGTCGGTGGCGTTAGCGACAATGGTCACGCCGCCGACCACCACCGGAATCCCCAGGGGGCTCTGAAGGGGCCCCGGTTGATCGAGGATATAAATGGTGTGCTTGGCGGGGCGCGTGATCGTGGTGGAAGGGGCCACCGTGTCCTCGATGACCACGGTGGTCGCAGCCCTCACGGTTGCATGGCCATCCTCCACGGTCAATGACACCTCGGTGGCACCCAGGGGGAACGTCCCTGTTGGCGTGGGAGATGTGGGATCGTCGAAAGTCACGCCCGGCGCGTCCCAGTGCAACTGGATCGGATCACCATTGGGGTGATGGCTTCCCGAGCCGTCCAGCGTGACGGCAGCACCGTCGGGCCCCGTGCACTCCTGCCTCGGGACCGGCGCAATCGCGGCGATCGGGGCGAGCCGTCGTATGAATTCGCTGTACTGAACCTCAGGCTGTGAAAAGTTGTAGAAACCGACGCGTCCGTCCTGGAATTGACCCGTAACATCGAAGACGACCAATCCGTCCGCGAATGGGCCTTGGCCGCCCGTAATGGTGATCCGGATGTTCGTCGCCGTGTGGAGGAGTTTGATTTCGTATTCGGTGAACTCCCTCCATCCAAGATCCGTGCCAAGGTTTCGCCCCAGAACGTCAATCATGGGGCACTTATCCTCGTCTTTGCTCCACATGCAATTACCAATCACCTGGCCGCCGGCATAGTGGCTGAAACTGCCCGTGATTTCGCCCTCTATGTGGTACAACGTGAGGCCCGCACGGGCTTGGTGTCCGCGGTGGCTTTGGTCCCCCTTCTTCCAATCCAGGATGTAGGTGTTCACGGAGGTTGGCTCGTGGCCTAATTCGGCCAGAGGCGACTGGAAGCCGAAAACGAATCCGATGAAATCGTCGTCGTCGCTTGTCTGTACGCTAATCGTGCCGCGTGTCAAAGTGCCGCGCGTGTTTTCGGGATCGACAAAGTACGTGGGATCCCCGTTGATGTGTTGCATGACGCTCTGGCCGTCAGGGGCCAGGCGCCAGTCGCCGTAGGCGGATGTTCCTTGCTGGAGCCAACCGCTGAGGTCGACGACTTCGTCTTGGCCGTTGCTTGGCAGGGCCGTCGCGAGGAGGGCCATGACAGTGACGGCGCTTGCAATGGTAAGGCGCCTTCGGCGTTGTAGCGTTTTTTCGATCATCGTGCCAGCCGCGCCGTCATTTGTATAGCAGACTAAGTATCCTTGCTTTGGCCCTGGATTGTCGGGGTAGCAACATGGCCGCCGCGCAGGGGGTGGAACAGGGCGCGGGCGGGACCGGTGTTCATGTTGTGGCCCTGCTGCTGCACGCATGAATTGTTGGGTGGTTCGCGTCCTTGCGTGCCGGCCCACCCAACACGAATCCGCCGCCGACTCCGTGGCCAAGCCGGATCGACACGTAGGTGGGATCGGCACATGGCGGGGCCGCGTCGCGACCCCCCGGCGTCAGCGGTCATGCGCAGCCGGGATCGACGTGGTACGGGCACCCGCCCCAGCCGCCAGCCTTGCTATGCCGGTCGGGGGCAACGGGGTTCAGTGGCGGAAGCTGCGCTGCCCCGAGAACATCATGGCGATGCCGTGCTCGTCGGCCGCCTGGATGACCTCGTCGTCGCGGATCGATCCACCCGGTTGGACGATGGCTACGACGCCGTTGGCGGCGGCGCCATCGATGCCGTCGCGGAACGGGAAGAAGGCATCGCTGGCCATGACGCTGCCCTTGATCTTGTCGCCGCCCTTGTGGGTCGCGATGGTCACGGAGTCCACGCGGGCGGTTTGGCCGCCACCGATGCCGACCGTGCGCGTGCCTTGCACGAACACCACGGCGTTGGATCGGATGGCCTTCACGCAGCGCGCGGCGAAGACCATGGACTCCAGTTGCTCGTCGGTCGGCGCGGTCTTCGTAACGGTCTTCCAGGACTCCGCCTCGTACGGCTTGAGGTCCCGGTCCTGCACCAGCAGGCCGCCGGTGATGGAACGGATCTGGGTGCCACTGCGCCGGTACGGGCCGTCGAGGCCGGGCACTTCGAGGATGCGCAGGTTCTTCTTTTTCTTGAGCAACGCGAGGGCAGCGGCGTCGAAGCCGGGCGCGATGACGATCTCAAGAAACAGCTTGGAGAGTGCCTCGGCCGTCGCGGTGTCGAGGCGGCGATTGAACGCGACGATGCCACCGAAGGGACTGTAGGGGTCGCAGGCGAGGGCGTCGTTCCAGGCGTCGTGGATGGTGTCGGCCGTCGCGATGCCGCAGGGCGTGGCATGCTTGACGATCACGCAAGCAGGCTCTTCCGGGAACTCCTTGACCGCCTCCAGGCAGATGTCGGCGTCGAGGAGGTTGTTGTAACTGAGTTGCTTGCCGTGCAGTTGCTTGGCGCGCACGATGCTGGGCTCGACGACGTTGCGGGGCCCGGCCTTCTCGTAGAACGCGGCGCGCTGGTGGCTGTTCTCACCGTACCTCAGAACCTCGCGGCGGTCGTAGGCGAACACCAGGTGTTCCGGGTAGTCCGTCAGGCCGAAGCGCTTGGAGAGCACGCGGGCGATGACGGCGTCGTAGCGCGCGGTGACCTGGAAGGCGCGCAGGGCGAGTTCCTGGCGCAGGGCGAGGCCAACGTCGCCGGCCTTCAGCGCCGTGGCCACGCGGTCGTATTGCTCCGGGTGGGTCACGACCAGCACGTCGCGGTGGTTTTTCGCCGCGGCCCGGATGAGGCTGGGGCCACCGATGTCGATTTGTTCGATGAGGTCCGCGAGTGCGGCATCGTCCGCCGCCGTCTGCTCGAACGGGTACAGGTTGACGCAGACCAGGTCGATGCCGGCGAGGCCGTGGTCGTCCATGGCCTGGGCGTGGTCGGGGTTTTCCCGCACGCCGAGGATGCCGCCGAAGACCTTCGGGTGGAGGGTCTTGAGCCGACCACCCATCATTTCGGGGAATCCGGTCACGTCGCTGACGTCTTCGACGCGAAGGCCGTGTTCGCGCAGCAAACCTGCCGTTCCGCCGGTTGAAACCAGTTCGACGCCGCTGGCGGCGAGCCGCTTGGCGAAGTCGACGACACCGGTCTTGTCACTGACGCTCACGAGCGCTCGCCGAATCTTCGGCTGGGCCTGCCCCGTCACGGCGCGGCCATGGAGGGGCATTAAAAAGAGTGTGGGAGCCAGTGGTGCCGGCGTATGGGGCCGCCCCAGAACCGGAAGACCAGCCTGCGGACCGCCCGCGCGCGGCAGCGCCTGGCCCGCAGCCAGCCCGGCTGCCCGGCGTGAGGCGGGCGGTTGTGCCCCCAAGTGGTTTGCCGCGGCGCCAAGACCACAAGCATCTAGTAATTACAAGGCCCAATCGCTTACTAGATCAAATGAGCGCTCTAGATAGCTTGGAAGACGGGAATGCACTGCCTTCGCCACCACAAGCAAGGCTCGCAGGCCGCCATGCCGGCATTTTACAGGATGGATCCCAGGTACCACCGTGTAATAGAATACAGCCTGTTAAGCGATTAACCGGGATGGCCTGAACATGGGCCGATCCCGCGTGCCCGCATCCGGCCGCAAAAAGAGCATCAGCATCACACCCGACCCGCGGTTCCTCGCCTGGGTTGAGGAGCGCTCCGGCCCCGGCAAGCGGTTTGCCACGATCACGCACGCCTTCGAATCCGCCATCAACGAACTGATGGAACAGGAAGAGGAGCAAGAGGCGATGCGGGCCGAACTGCGCTCCCGCCGCGCCGCCGCCCACGAAGCCCTCCAGTAGGCCACCCGGGCCGTCGGCGCCAGCGAACCGCCTCTACCAGCGGACATCCACGACGCCCGCGACGAGGCACTGGAACGCCGGGTCCTGGCTGATGGGACCCAGATCCGGCTCGTAGGCCGCCTCGTGCTGCAATGCCGGATCGTGATGCAACGCGATGCGCAACCAATGGACCGCCTCGCGCGACCGATGCAGGTTGGACGCCACGCACGACGCCTCGAAAGCATTGCGCGCGACGGTGGCCGAATCAGCCTTTTGCGCCTGGTAGATCCAATGGGCCATCTTGTGGTGCTCCAAGGCGCGGGCGTACTGGCGCAGGTTCGCCGACGCCAGCGCCCGAGTCGTGTAGTGGCGGCCATCAACGGGGTCGTTGCGAATCGCGCGCTGCGCGTACCACGAGGCCAGTCGGTAGCGACTCCTGCCGGAAGCCTGGTTGGCCAGTTCGCTCCAGCCAAGCGCGCGGCGCCCCGCGCCAGCCGCGCCACGCCCGTCGGCGTCCGGACCAGCCGAACGCGCGGCGGCCAGCGGCCTGGACCACGCAGCGCCCGCTGCGGCGGCCACGAGCGCGGTGCCGAAGGCGACACCCAACAGAGGCAACGCAACCCACCCGGCACCCACGACGGCCGCGTCGCCGCGAACGCCACTGGTCGAGACGACCGCCACGCGCAGGCCTTCGGGCAGGGCTCGCCAATTGAGCGAGGCGCCCGCCAGAGTCACGTTTCCGGCCACTCGGTAGATGCGTTCGTCGGCGACCGCGACGGTGCCCGCGGCCCCCTCAAGGGCCACCTCGCCGTCCGTCGCCGCCAGGCCTGCGTCCGCGTAAAGGGCCGACGGCGCGGACCGGTACTGGATCGACAGCGACCCGCCGTGGACCGTCAGGAAACTGTAGACGTAGCGTTCCTGTGTAACGACGCCCGCGTGGTTGGCCATTTGCTGGTGGCCCGTGCGCGTCACCGCCGAACTGCCAGAGCCTGACAATTCGTACGAGACCCCCCACAGGTAGAGGAGGAAATCGCCGGTAACACTTTGGAATCCCGAGCCGTCGGCGCTAAGCCGGGCCGTATTGCGAGCCACGAACTCGAAGTCCTCGGGCACGGTGCCGGGCGTCCGCTGGCCGTCGCCGGGAACGGTTTGAGTGCGCTCGATGACCTCCTCCGCCACCGTCGTGATCCGGACAGGCCCTTGCACGTCAGTGCGCACCACGGTGAGGGGCGAGAGGGGCATCACCATGATCACCGCCGAATCGTGGATTTCGGCCAGCGTTGCGCGCGCGGGGCCCCCCGCGTGGCGGCCCTCGGGCTCGTAGGGTTGGGTGATGGCCATCGTATGCGGCGTGTGGACGCGGGTGGTTTCCATGCCGACGATGCGTTCGGTCAGTTGTTCGGCGTCAAGCGCGAGCACCAGTCCGCTGACCGGCGCGGGGCGCACAACGAGGAACTGCGCCTGCGTGCCTTCGGGGCTGGCGGCCGCGACGGACCCGTGCGCCTCGACGGCCTCTGCGTACAGCGCTGCGGCGGGGGCACTTGCCAGGACCAGAACGCTGAGGACGGCCCAAACCGGCCGCGCCGTCAGCTTCCCCCCTGGACAGCGTTGTGGGTGCCGGTGACGGGAACAGGACCCCATCCGATGGCGCGCACGTCGTTGCGCGCTTCGTCGAGAAGCTCCCGGACCTGCGCGGGCATCGCGATCGTGAATTGGGAGACAACCTGGCGGTACAAGGCCCAGGTTTGCTCGATGCAGGTCGCCGGAACCACGTAGACGGGCGGCAGGGCGCCGACGTGGATGTTGATGCAGTCGTAGTTTTCGGCTACCGCCGGGTTGGATGGCCGGCCTTCGCCGCTGTCTTTGCGCGAGCTGATGGTGTACGCGCTCAGGAACGCGCCGTCCGGATCGGTGTGGTTGAGACCCAAACTGGTTGCAATGACGATGCCGTCGCGCCGAATGACGTAGTTGTCGACGAGGTCGGCGGACTTTTCCCATCGCACCTCGACCCCGTGGGGGCGGACCACGGCCGAGACGTGTTCGGGCGGCAAGGGGCCCGAGTAGCCCTCCTTGGCACCTCCGTCCATGCGGATCGAGGTCGTGTACTCGATGTCGCCGATCTTCAGGGCCGGAGCCTCTGTGTCAGCGGCGTGGGCAGGCGTCAGCATCAGGAGTGCCGCAGCGAGCACCCCCACAATCCAGGTTCGGATCATCTCCATACCCAGCCGCCATTAATTGTGTTACCGCTTATCACGCTTTGGATGGGTTGGCCCCGCAGCGCGCAACCTTCGGGTTTCGCGCCGGGACCAGAGGGGCCGTTCTCCGGCGCAGGGTCGGGGCTGGCGGCTCACTACTCGACGTATTCCAAATTATCCGAGTTGATCCATGCAATAAGGTCGAGGGCAACCTCGCAGCTCTCCGCCACCTCGGGATTGGGGTCCTCCAGGTACCGGCGCAGGACATCCACTGACTCGGGCAGACCAATGGCGCCCAGCGCCTCGGCCGCCTCGTGGCGCACCATCACGTGCTCGTCCTCCGCCTCCAGCACCCGCGTCAGGGCCGGCACGGCATGGGTATCCTGCATCTGGCCGAGAACGTAGGCGAGCTCGTGGCGCAGCAACGCGGACGGGTCGGCGAACGCTGCGGCCAGCGCATCGACAGCGTCGGCGCCGCCGAGGTTGCGCAGGGCGAAGACGGCGCGCATGCGCTGAAACATCGGCAACGACCCGTCGAGCAACTGGGCGCGCATGCGCGCGACCTCAGACGATGCCGCCGGGTTGTCCGGGGTGGCCGGGGCCAACTGGGGCGGCGCCGGGTCGACGCTGGCATAACCGCTCTCGTCGCGCCACGCCTCAAGTTGCTCCCTGCGATCCACGCGACGGCCGACTCCGGCGGCGATTTATCGCTTGCGGCGGCCGGCTACGCCCGGCCCGCACCCCAGCCGTCCACGAACCCCACACGCCGGCGCACCCGCCGAGGCACGGACCGGGGCCCGGACGCCACACAGGCCAACACGTGTTCGAGCCTCTTTTTATGCCATCAAGGCAATCGACGGCCATGAAGGTCCTCGCGCCCTTTGCGGTCGCACTACTGCTTGCCGGCTGCGCCGACAGCCCAGCCAACCCCGACAGCCTCGCCGCCGACATCGAGCCCATCAGGTCCGACTGGTGGCAAGCCACGACGAACCTTGAGGGACGGGGCGCCGTCCGGCTCCAGATGCTCCTGCCAGAGGCCATGACCTGCACCATCCTCATGGCCGCGCACCACGGCACAGGATCCAGCGACGAGACCCGCCCATGGTTCGAGTTGCGAGTCGATGGCGAAACCATCTACAACAGCGGCGGCCCCGCCACCGCGGTCTACGAGATCGGCGTCGAACAGGGGCCGGTCGATACCGTGGCCGCCACCAAGCAGGCATGGAACACGGTTTTCGGGACCTATGCTCAAGCCATCGCCGGGGCGAGCACCTTCACCTCGTGGCTTGGCCTGCCGGATTGGCCCGTGGGCCCCGGAGTCGCCGATGTGTTCGTGATGATGGATGCCGGCCTCGTCCCCGACGGCGACGGCGAGACTGACGGCGCCAGCGCCCTTGTGCGAGCCTCGTGCGACGAGCCTGTGCAGGCCCGCGCCCAGGTTGACCCGGAAGCGCGTGTGGTGGACGCCCGGATGTTCCGAGGCGGATCGTACGTCGAGACCGTGTTTGGCCCATCCCTCCATCAGGGCACCCAGGACGTGACCACCATCGGTCCAAAGACGGAACTTGAGTTTACCACGCGCAACGTGGACGGCCACATCGGCGTGTCCGGTGCGTTCGAAGACAAGATCACGTTTGCCAGCGACCCTGCCAACCCGCTTGGTGGCGGCGCCGAGTTCCATCGCCTGGAGGGCCC
>JBFJYU010000002.1:0-30248 GCA_041622435.1 Thermoplasmatota archaeon
CCTACCGCAGCGACCACGAGGGCCATCTGCACACTCCATCTCGTCGTGTTGCTTTTTCCAACCAATATGTCACGCTCCAATGGCTGGTCGAGCGATCCCAATGGGGCCGATCGAACAGACGTGCCTGCATTAGCTAATCAGGTAAAGACCACGTTCCGGAATTTCCCGACGGGGCCGGAATATTCCGGAGTGCCTTGATGACTTGGCGGCGGTTGGGTCCAAGATGGAAGGTGGGTGCATCGCCCCGCCGCCGGGGGGCAGGGCTAACTGTTCAAGCGACGTTCACGAAATTCGATGGCATTGGCCGACGACGTGGCAGAGGGGGACGTGGTGGCGCTGCATCCCTTCCTGCGCGCGCTGGCCAACCCCGGGCGGCTACAGTTGCTGTGGAAACTGCGCGAGCCGCAGCATCAGGCACAGGTTCGCGTCGAGGCGCCGGATCGGTGGGGTGAATTTCGCCCCGGTCGGTACCTGTCCAGGTCCACCGTGGCGGAGCACGTTGCGGTGCTGGAGGAACTGGGTCTGGTGACGCGGCTTCCGGACACGGGCGAAGTTGTCGTCAATCAGCAGCGGGTCGTTGCCATTGTGCACCGGCTGGGAGCCCTGGCGCGGCTGCGGCCAGAGGTTGCCACGGACGTTGAGGCCACCGTCAAGGTTGGCGAAAGGCCGCGCGGCGACGTGCCGGAGGGCCCCAAGCTGGTGCTCGTCAGCGGCCCCGAGGCGGGGAGTTGGCTGCCGCTGCCCGGCGGCGGACCGTGGAGGCTTGGCCGCAGCCACGAGGCGGAGGTGCAGCTTGCCTACGATCCCCACGTGTCGTCGTTGCAGGCCCTGGTGGAGCGGGATGACGAGGGCATGTACCGAGTGCGCGCGCTGCCGGGCACAACCAATGACATCCTGCTGGATTTCGAGCCGCTGGCGCCCGGCCGGGCGGAGTTGCTCATTCCGGGTTCCGTGTTATCGGCGGGCTCGTCAAGGCTGGTCTTCAAGGCCTTGTGAGCAAAGCGCCCAGAGCGCCCACGTCGGCGTGGCGATCGCGGGGGTCCTTGGCCAGCGCCCGGCGCAGCGCGTCGCGCCACGCGGCGGGGATGGCCGGATGGTTGAGGTCGGGGGCTGCCATGCGAAGGATTTGGCTGCGTTCCCGTGCGTCGATGGCCGCGCCAAGGGGAAGGGCCGGCCGACCGGTCAGGACGCGAACGATCACGGCGGCGAGGGCATACTGGTCGGCGGCGGGGCCCGCGGGGCCGTCCAGTTGCTCGGGCGCCATGTAGTTCCAGGTGGCCTCCCAGGAGCCCACGGCGTGGGTTTCCTCGTCGTCGCGCAGTCGTCGTCGCGCGGAGCCAAAGTCGGCGAGGCGCACCTGCCCGCTGGCGCTGAGCAGGATGTTGGCGGGCTTCACATCGCCATGGACGATGCCGGCGTCGTGAACCGCACGCAGAGCATCTGCCGCCTGGCGGGCGAGGGGGGCCACGTCGTCGGCGCCCAGAACACCTCCCAGGGCGACTTGATCGGCGAGGCTGCCGCCAGCGGCGTGCTCCAGAACCAGGAACGTGCCCTTGCTCGTCACCTGGGTGTCGTACAAGGTGAGCACATTCGGATGCTCCACGCTACTCAGGCTTCGCGCCTCCCGCAACCGGCCGGTGGCATGACGCGTGTCGGGATCGAGCAGCTTGACGACCACCTTGCGGCCCAGAACCGAGTCGCGCGCCAGGTAGGCCGTTCCCTGTCCGCCCCGGCCGAGCTCCTCCTGGACGAAGTAGCGGCCCAGAAGGATGCGGCGGTCGGCAAATTGCGGCGGCACATCGAGGGTGGACAGGAGGAGGTCATGATCGCGCTGGGTCAGACCCAGTTCGCGGCGCAGCGTGGCCAGCACGGGCTCTTGGCGGGGCCCCACCTGGCCGCTGGCATCCAGGCTGGCTCGCAGAGTCGATGAGTAGACCCGCACGCGCTCCCGCATGACATCGACATCCCTGGGGTTGAGGACGATGCGCCCGGTAAGGCCGTGCACACGCTTTGCTAGGGGGCGCGCCAGGAAGGGCGTGCCGGAGGCGAGGGCAACGGGCAGCAGCCAAAGCGGCGGCGCGGCCTCGCCTGAAAGCCCGGTGAGCATCAGCAGGAACACGGTGGAGCCGACGGCGGTGATGAGCCAAAGCGTCGCCGCGTCAAGCCGACGGCGACCCTCCCGGTCCATGCCGGCCAGCCCATAACGAACAACCGCCAGCGCGACGAGCACGGCAAACGCGGCCAGCCAGACGAGCCGCGTATCGCGCAGCCACGATGCCTTGGGCAGCATGACCCCCCACGTCAGCAGCGCATGGCCGTCGTACAGGGCCGCGACGATGGGAAGCACCGGGGCAATGGCTGCCGCCGAGCGGGGCCAGCCCGAAAACGGCAGCGGGTACCGGGTCGCCGCGTAGATGCAGACGCCCAGGCCCAGCGCCTGAACCACATAGATCGGAAGCAGCATGTGGCCCCAGGGTTCGATGCGGGGATCGAGAAACAGCCGCGTGAATCCGCTGGCGCCCGCATGGGCCAGAGGGAAGAGGAATCCTAGCCCAATGAGCGCGGCCTGGCGCCGTTGCAGCGGGCTGCGGTCCGGGTCGGCGCTGGCACGGGCCAGCCAGCCCACGGCGAGCGCGTTGACCGCCGTCAGGAGCACGCCGGTCCAGAGGCTGAGCGGCTGGGGGCGCACGATGATCCGCGTGCCTCCCAGCACCCCCACCGCGTCGGCCCGGTGAAACCAGTCCGGCTGGAGCGCCTGCACGAGCAGCAGGCCAAGCGTTGCAACACCTATGGCCCCGATGGCGGTGCGGCGCACGGGGCCCCTGATGCGGTCGCCGAGCAACCCATCCAGCAGCAGCAACGTCAGCAACGCGGCTGGCAGCTCATACCAGTTGATGATGCGTACCAGCGCAAGGGCTTGCGCCGAGTTCCCGGCGTCGCGGTAACCGTGGTAGGCCAGCGTCGATCCCGCGTAGAGGATGAGTAGCACCGCCAACGCGCGGTTGGGTCCATGGCGCGGGCTGGCTACCAGGACCCAGACACCTGTCGTGCCCAGAAGCACCGCTGTTAATATAGCGAGGCTACCAGCAAACATTCCGTTCCCTTGGTGGCACGATCGTCAACGTGCCGGGAAGCGCCACCGAAGCGGCATGATGCCCCCACGCGGCTTCAACGTTGTCCCTCGCTGCGGCGGGCCCCGGGCCCCGGTTTTTTCAGCTCAAGCCTGGCGAGTTGCCCCTAAATGTACGGGTTTCCGCGCTCGACCTTCATCTTGCGCAGTTCGCGCTGGATGCGGGCCCGCACGTGCTCCGAGAGGGAATGGACCAAGTCCTTGTCTGCGGAGTCCTCGTCCGTGTACTGGCTGAAGTCGATGGCTGGCAGGAACCGGATGCGCCACTTGACCGGCTTCGGGATCACGTTCTTCGGGATGGGCAGGCCGCCCTTCATTTTGACCAGTTCCTCGTAGCTCTCGATCCGCGTGCCCACCGGGTTGGCTTCCTCGCCGCCCAGGATCGCCACGGGCACGACGGGTGCGTGGGTCTTCATCGCCACCCGCACGAAGCCCCGCGCGAACTCCTCCAACTGGTAGTCGCTGCCGGGGCGGAAGGCACCCTTCTCGCCCTCGGGGAAGATCAGGATGAGGTGGCCGTGGGCCAGTTGCTCGTCCATGGCGTCCTTGCTGACCTTGAACACGCCGACGCGGTTGGCCAGTTCGCGCGTGGCGGGGTTGGAGAACCAGGCCGCGTGGGCCATGGCGCGGGGCATGCGCTCTAGGGCCTCGTACACGGACAGCATCGTGAAGGCGGCGTCAAGCCCGAGCCAGCCGGTATGGTTGCAGGCCAGGATGGCCGGCCCCTCTTCCGGGATGTTGTCGAGGCCGTCCACCTTGAGCCGCGAATAGTTGCGCAGCCGACGAATCGCGGGCGCGATCTTCTCCAGAAAGTTGGGGTCAACGTGATCTCCGGCCAGTTCGGCGGGGACCGACGGCGCCTTGTCAGCAGCCACGCGCTTTCAACGCGGCCTGGGTCTTGGGGTTGTCGGACGCGGACAACGCCAGGCCGGAGGCGCCGGCCGCCTGGCGCCTACTCTTCCAGGCGGGGGCCCAGGGCCACGTATTGCGTTTGCATGTCCGGGACTGGCGGTCGGCCGTACAGGTCGGCGTGGCTGCACAGGATATCTCCGCCGGTCGTCACGAGGCACATGGAGAAGTCGTCGGCGTCCATGGCGATGGCGTCGCCGCCCTCGTAGTCAGCGTGGCGACCATGGCGACGGAGGTCCCGGAGCGACGAAGCATGATTTTCATGAAATAAAGCCACAAATAGGGGCTTGGCGGACATCGACGCGGGAGTGAAACCACACGGGCCACACGGCCCGCAATCAGGACAGGCCAAGGCCTGTTCGAGCCACTCCAAAGCCGCGAGGGGCCATTGCCTGCCATGGAAGATCACGACGACACCGGCGAAACCAACCAGAACACGTCGAAGAACTGGGCCGCATCGGCCACCGGAACCGCCGTCGCGGCTTGCCTTCTGTTCGCCTTGCTCGCCATGCCCGCCACGGCCCACGCCAGCGGTTCCTGCCTGGCCATCAGCAGTCCGTCCCCAGCCATGGCGGCAACCCATGTGGATCACCAGTACGGCCACGCCTGGCAGCATGTGGAGGTCTACGCCTACCTGGCCACGCCGGTGTACGTCGTCCACGAGCGCACCTACATCCATGTGAGCCTGACCTGCCTGAGCTAGCGCGGCCGTGCGGGAAGGAAAGCCGTCAAGAGCAGGCCCCGGGTCCGTGCATCGTGACCCAGACGACCGGGGCCATGAGCGCCGCGTGGAAGAGCGAGGTAGCTGGTCCACTCCAGGACCTGGCGTTGCCGTTCAGCCGCCACTGGAGTGCCTGGAAGGCGGCAGCCCCGAGGGCCGCATCGGAACCCCCCATGCCCGCGTGGCAGCCGGACGACGAAACCGTGGCTGCGAGCAACCTGTCTTCCCTGATGGGGCACGCTGGGGTTGCGGACTACGCCGCGCTTCACCGCTGGTCGGTGGACCACCGCGCCGAGTTCTGGCGAGCCGCCGTGGACGCGCTAGGAATCCGGTTTGACGTGGAGCCCGACGACATCCTGGCTGGCCGCGCCGAGGATCCTTCCTGGCTTGCCGGCGCCCGGTTCAATGCGGCGGCTCAGTGCTTTGCCGCGCCACCTGACAAGCCGGCCATCGTGAGTTGCGACGAGGGGGGCGCCAAGCGCACCGTCACGTATGGGCAACTGCAGGCCCTTGCCAACCGGGTCAGCAACGGCCTTCTCGGTCTTGGATTGTCCCGCGGTGACGCCGTGGCCTTGTACATGCCGATGACCATCGAGTGCGTGGCCGCGTACCTGGGCATCGTCCAGGCGGGCCTCGCGGCGGTGTCGATTCCCGACAGTTTCGCTCCCGCTGAGGTGGCGACGCGCCTGCGGCTTGGGGGCGCCCGTGCCATCGTCACGGTTGGATCTTTCATGCGCGGCGGCAAGGCAGTCCCCATGGCTCCCAAGGCCCGCGAGGCCGCCGGCCTCGCGGGGGCGCCCATCCACGTGATCACCGTGGGCGACGCCATGGAAGGCGAGACGTCTTGGCAGGACTTGTCCGCTGCCAGCCCTGAGTTCAAGCCGGTGGCGTGCGACCCGAATGATGTGACGAACATCCTGTTCAGCAGCGGAACCACGGGGGAGCCGAAGGCGATTCCATGGACCCACTTGACGCCCCTCAAGGCCGCCATGGATGGGTACTACCACCAAGACATCCACCCGGAGGACGTTGTCGCCTGGCCGACAAACATCGGCTGGATGATGGGACCCTGGCTCATCTACGCCACGTTCGTCAATCGGGCGACGATGATGCTGTACGAGGGCGCGCCCGTGGGCGACCGCTTCCTGGGTTGGGTCCGCGACTCCGGCACGACCGTGCTGGGTGTGGTGCCGGCGCTTGTTCGAAGCTGGAAGGCCAGCCACGAGACCACAGATCTCCTGGCGGGCGTCCGCGTTTTCAGCAGCACCGGCGAGGCCAGCAACGCATCGGACTACCTGTGGCTGATGAGCCGGACGCGGTACCGCGCTCCTGTTATCGAGTACTGCGGCGGCACCGAGATCGGCGGCGGGCACGTGACGGGCACCGTCCTGCAACCCCAGTCGCCGGCAACCTTCAGCACGCCGGCGCTGGGGCTCGATTTTGTTGTTCTTGACGATGATGGCCAGCGGGTCGCGGCGGGCGAGCATGGCCAGATTTTCCTGGTGCCTCCGAGCATCGGGTTGTCCCAGCGCCTTCTCAACCGCGACCACCACGAGGAGTATTACGCCGGTTGCCCGGCGGGGCCGGAGGGCCAGGTCCTGCGGCGTCACGGCGACGAGATGCACGTGCTTGGCGGCGGTTACTGGGCCGCGGGCGGGCGGGCCGACGACACGATGAACCTCGGAGGCATCAAGGTCAGTAGCGTCGAGTTGGAGGCGGTCATGAACCGCCACCCGGGGGTTGCCGAAACGGCCGCGATCGCGGTTCGGCCATCTGGCGGCGGCGCCGACCAGTTGGTCGTCTACGTGGTGCCTGCGGGCGGGGGCGATCCTGACGTGCTTCGGGGCGAACTCCAGAAGCGCGTCAAGAATGAGTTGAATCCGCTCTTTCGCATCCACGACGTCGTCCTGATCGAGGCTCTGCCGCGCACGGCGAGCAACAAGGTGATGCGGCGAGAGCTCCGCGCCAGCTACCAGCCATGAAGGCGGTCATCCGGGTCGCGCGGCCGGGCGACGCGGCCGGGCTCAACGCGGCCGTCAACGCGGTTTGCGCCGAGGGGCGTTTCCTGTCGACGCGGGAAGGGTTCACGTTGGCTCAGACGCAGGCGTTCATGGCTGCCTGCGCGGGGCACGGCGCCCAAGTCGTCCTGGTCGCTGCCGAGGGGGCCGAGGGTACCGAGGAGGCCGGGATCGTCGGTTGGTGCGACGTCGCGGGGGATCCACGCACGGAGTTTGCCCATTGCGGCACCCTGGCCATGGGCCTGTTGCCAGCATGGCGTGGTCGCGGCTGGGGTCGACGGCTGGTTGGGGCGGCCGTGCAGGAGGCGGTCACGCGCGGCATCGAGCGCGTCCAACTTGAGGTGTACCACGACAACGAGGCCGCTCGGCGTCTCTACCGGGCCCTGGGTTTCGTGGAAGAGGGGCGCCGGAGGCGGGTGCGACGCGCAAACGGCGCGGAGCAGGACGCGATCATGATGGCGTGCTGGATCGCGGGTTCAAAGTTCGTAGAACAGGCCGAGTGACTCGGTTGCATCACTGGTGGAGAGGCCTGGGCGTGGGCCGCCGAGCAACGTGTAGAAACGGTCGCCCGCGACGGCGGCACCCAGGCCGTGGCGGGGCGTCGGGAGATCCGGCAGTGCTTCCCATGCCGCGCCCGCCGGCTCGTAGGCCTCAACCGCCGCAAACGTCCCATCCGGGCGCTCGCCGCCGGCCACCACGAGGCGGCCCTCCCACGCGGCCGCGGCCAAGCCCCCGCGAGGCGTGGGCATGTCGGGCAGTGGCGTCCACGCGTTGCGTCCGGGGTCGTAGACCTCCAGCGCGCCCGTGTTGGTGGCGAGTGACTGGGATCGACCCCCGACGACGTACAGCTTTCCGTCCAGGGGCGCCGCGCCGAGGTGGTCGCGGGGGGTCGGCATGTCCTCGCCGGTCGTCCAGGTCCTCGTTTCCAGGTGCAGGATGTGCACTTCGCCGATGAGCGATCCGTTGGCGCCGACGCCGCCGACCAGGTAGACGCTGCCATCGACGACGGCTGCCGCGTGGGCCCCGCGCGCTGCTGGCAGTCGGGGCAGTGGGGTCCACAAACCGGACCCGGGGTCGTACTGGAAGGCCAGGTCCGTCGGCACGAACGCCGACGTGGTGTAGCCGCCAAACACGTAGACAATGCCGCCATGGGAGACGGCGGCCGTGTGATGGATTGGAATCGGGTACGGCGTCGCGGAAACCCAGCGCTCCTCGGCGGCGTGGAACACCTCAACCATGCTCGTTGCCAGCGACCCGCTGGTAAAGCCGCCGATGACGAAGATCAGGGGCCCGACGGCCGCCGTGGCCACCTCCGTGCGACCGGTCGCGGCGCCGGGATGGGTTGTCCACTCCAGCACGGGGTCGAAGGGCATCTCCTGGGGGGCCGGGGATGAGCAACCGGTCAGGAGGGGCACCAGCAGCGCCAGGGCGCACCAGGCGCCGGGGCCCCGCCGCCGAGCCTGGCCGGCTGGCCTCTCGCCCTCGACCGACGCGCCCATGGCGCCGCCAGGGCCGCCGCCGGGGATAAAATGTGGCGCCCTCGGTGCGCCGGCGTCGCGCAGTGGGGCTGGGGCAACCGCCGGGGCGCCTGGCGTCCTAGGGGTCACGCGCCAAAACCATGAGGTTTAGGATGCGGCGGTGGCGTTCGGCGGCATGGTTGGTTTGCTTGTGGGGACTCGGGGTCGGCGCGGGCCGGCTGCCGCCAAACGTGGCGTAACACTGGTTCTGGCTGGCCTGTTGGCCGTTGGCCTCGCCGGCTGCCTCAGTCAGGACGCGACTCTGGCGGGCTCGTGGCGCCTCGATTGCAGCCTGGCCGACGCCGAGGCCGGGCCCTGGGCCCAGTCGTGCCTGGGCCGCGCCAGCCACACCGTCGGCGGAAAGCAGGAGATTTGGCTCGCCGTCAACCCGACCGACCCCAACAACGTCGTGCTCGGCTCCAAGGACAACAACCCGGAATCGTCGGCCAACTGCGTCTGGAACGGTGTTCACGTCACCCTTGACGGCGGCCGCACCTGGAGCGATGTGGTGATCGGCGGGCGCTACCATGACCGCACACCCGACAGCCCGTACTGGGGTTATGCGTGCAACACCGACCCGATGTTCGCCTTCGCGCCGGACGGCACCTTGCACTACAACGTTGAGATGTACAACGTCCTCGGCCGCGACGGCTTCGGCCCCCTCGGCCCAGGCCCCGAGTCGGAGCGCGGCATCCTGCAACCCGGCTGGAAGTCGGTGCTTGCCACCAGCCACGACGGCGGGCTCACCTGGCCCGACGCCGTCACCTGGGTCGTCGGCGACGGCGCCGCCTCCATCCCGGATTACAGCCGCATGACCGTCATGCCCGACGGCGCCGTCATCCTCATGATCAACAGCTTCGACAACAGCGGATTCGGGCTCGGGGCCGTCGGCCTCGCCGACATGGTCTACGGCGCCGGCTACGACGACGTCAACTACTGTTACATCCTGCGCAGTCTGGACGGCGGCGCCACCGCCGAGCCACCCATCGCGCTCACAACCTCAGATGCGCCGCTGGCGCCGTACTGCTGGACCATCGAGGCCAGCCCCGACGGCGCCCTGGCCCTCGGCTGGGGTGGCGCCTTTGGCCAGGCCAACGAGACGCTGGCCCAGTGGAGCACCAGCTACGACGTCGGCGAGACGTGGAGCGCGGCGCGGCCAGGGTACAGTTACCAGCCGATCCCGCCGGTCTTCGAGGAGAACGCGTTTCGCACGGGCGTGAACTACGAGGCCGCCTTCGCCCACGCAGGGCCCTGGACGGGCCGCTTGTACGCGATCCACGCCCAACAGGACGGGGTGGACGCGGACATCCTCATCCGTTGGAGCGACAACGAGGGCGTCACCTGGTCGCCGCCGGTGCAGGTGGACGAGGCACCCCGCGGCGACCAGTGGCTCCCCAACGTCGCCGTGGCTGGCGACGGCAGCGTGCATGTTGCGTTCCTGGACAAGTCCCGCGACCCCGACAACCGCCTCATTGACGTGGTTCACGCCGCGAGCCTCGACGGCGGGGAAACCTGGCACAGTGGTCGCGTCACCCGCGTCAACTGGGACGGGGACCTCGGCGTCCACCAGGAGGGCTTCCCGTTCCTGGGCGACTACATCGGGCTGGACGCCGCGGGCTCCCACGTCTGGGGCGGGGTCCCGGATGGGTCCAACGGCGCAGCCCTGGTGGCCGCCGCATTCCACGTGAGCGGTTAGTCGGCCAGGAGGTTGCCGAGGGTTTGAACGGCCACCTTGTTGACGCGCGCGCCGGGCAGATCGTCGGCCCATGACGCGATGATGCGTCCGTCGGGCAGCAATGCCGTCTCGAAGAAGTCCCCGAGTTTGCGGATCTTGTTCGAGCAGGCGGCGCCGGTGGTGCACAGGGGGCCCTTGTGGGCCGGGTTGTCAGAGATCAGCGCGTTGATGAACGACGCGTCGGCGGTGTTGGCGTCGGTGCTCACAGAAGTGGCGGCGAACCATTTCGTATCGGCTGGCGCCCGCTCGCCTGCGAAGTCGCCGGTTGCGCGGTAGTACGAGATGGCGATGCGGCCCTCGTCGCCAGCCGTCACCCATGGGAAGACAGCGGTGACGCCTTCCGGCGTGACGCGCGTCGGCTCGCTCCATGAGGCGGCGCCATCGTCCGAGTAGGCGTACTCGATGTGGGTGCCGCCGCCTTCACGAACCGCCCAGGCCACATACACGACGCCGGCCGAGTCGACGGCCGCCGCGCTGAACAGGGCGCCGTACAGCACGCCGTTCGGGGGGGTGGCGATCACCGATTCCTCAAACGTCAATCCCTGATCGCGGGACACGTACACGCTCTGGAACGTGCCGCCGCCGGGGCCAGGACCGTAGGGGATGTACAGCGTGCCATCGGGTGCCAGCACCGGGTCGCCCGGCATGCCTCGGCTGCCCACGCCAACAGGGCCGTACATCCCCGCAATCGAACCGTGGCTGCCGGCCACCGGCACCGGCGTCGTCCAGGCGACGCCGTCGTTGATGGAGCGTGTGAACATCAGGCCGGCGGCGCCAATGTAGAACAGCAACGCCGTGTCGTCGCCGATGGTGATGAGCCACTGGCGGTCAGTGACGGGGGTCATGCTGGCCAGCGGCATCAGGTTCCACGTTTCGCCGCCGTCGTTGCTGGTGGCTACCGATTGGCCGCCGGTGACGTACACGGGCAGCGACGCTGGGCGCCACATGCCCGTGAGGTAGAGGGTGCCGTCGCCGTCCTCGTCGATGTCAGCGTCGCCGCCGCCGTACGGGTAGTCCGGCATGCCCAGGTAGGTCCATGTCACGCCGGTGTCGGCGCTCTTCCAGAGGCCGTCGCCGCGCTTTGACGTGGTTCCGAGGATACTGGTGACGTAGATCGAGCCGTCTGAGGCCACCAGGATGCTGGGTTCGCTGCCAAATCCGTCGGGGTGGTCCTGGGGCACGACGGGGACGGAGAACTTGATGGTCGATGAGATGTCGTCGGGTGTCTTGTCGGGATCTTGCTCAAGGCAGCCGGCGACGACGGTGGCCACCATCACAGCGGCCATGGACCAGGCGCGGTACATCGCCGATCGATTGGCGGGGTTGCCATAAGGACTCGGGATGCGGCGAGCCCCGGAAGAATCATCGGAGCCCGGCTGGCGGGGCCGCAGGTCCACCAAGGCAGCCATGAAGGTGACGAAAGGCGCTTCGCAAGCGTTTCCGGGAGGCCCTGATGGTCTTTGGCTTCCCGGCTGTCACGCCGTGGCGCCCGCGCCGACGAAACCGTCGAGTGTCGCCTGTTCCCGGTGCAGGGATGCAAGGGAGCGGCCCGTCACGCCCGGCGCCGGCGGGGTCGGGCCGGCTGGCCCCGTCGGCCGGGTTGGCAGGTCGTAGCCGACGGCCGTGGCGAATTGCCTGATGGCGGCCAATCCGTAGGGCTCGTGGTAGCGCGTCGAAATCACGTGGATGGGTCGGCCGTCATCCGGGCGGCCGAGGACGGACCCGGCCAGTGCCACCGCCTCGCCGCCGGCCACGTGGTTGCCGGTGAGCCGCACGTACAGGAAGGGTGCCGTGACGCGGCGCGGGACAAGGCCGGCGCTGGTGCTCCACACCAGGCCCGCGGCGTGTTCCTCCAGCACGCGCATGGCGTCGCTGCGAAACCAGCTGCGGTGGTGGAACTCGACGGCGACGCGCGAACTCCACGGCAGCCGGGCCCACAGCAGTTCCAGCAGGGACTCGAGCTCCACGAGGCGCTGGGGCGTGAAGACGCCTGGCCAGGCGATGTGGACGGGGCCGGCATTGGGGGACTTGAGGATGGGTTCGACGTTGGCGTGCCAGTCGAGAAGCCGTTCGCGCGTGTCGGCGCCGGGCTGCGTGAGCGCTTCGGGGGCTGCCGCGAGCAACCGGAGCGTGTCCGGCGCCTGTTGGACCAGCCGCGTGGCCGTGGGGCGGTCGAAGTGGGGGAGGCGGGTGCATGCGAGTTCGTAGGCGCCGAAGGTGCGGCCGTAGGCGCCGAGCCATTGGGTGCGCGGCAGGTCGCCGTAGAGCGCATCCTGCAGGTGAGGATGGCTGAAGCCGGCCAGACCCAGATGCCACTCGCGCATGGCGGCAACCAGCAGGCTTGCCTTCTTGGATCACGCCAAGGGTTGGGTGAAACGACGCCGAGGCGAAGCCCCCCCCAACGCGCACTCAGGCAAACCCCGTGTAGTCGTCGGGCACAGAACCGTCGAAGAACACCGTAACCCGCACCTGCCAGTCCATCATCAGGTACGGCTCGAACGGCTGCGCCTGCAACCAGACCGTCCACTGGCCGTCCCGGGGCGCGTCAATAACAAGGCGCGCCGCGTCGGCGCCGGATGCGCCGTGCTCCGTGGACGTCTCCCGTTGCGTCACCACGTCGGCCGGGCACGCCCCCGTAGCACACGACCACTGCGCCTCAACGAGAATCGCCGTCGCGCCTCGCGCGACCGTATAGTCGTTGTACAGGTTCATCTGCCCGGCGCCCACGACCATCGTGTTGGCCATCAAAGCCGCCTGGCCGTCGAATTCATGCACCTCCGGCTCCCGTGGCTCAACCGTGGATGCCGTGTCGGCTTCCCGCACGCCACTTTCCCGCCCGGCATCAGGGACGGCCGGCGGCGCGGTGACGGTGTCCTCGGAACCAGAGTCTCCAAGGCACCCGGCGAGCGGCACGAGCAGTGCAATGAGAAGAACAGTCTTCATGCACCGCCCACCCACGCCACCACCAATTGAATGCTGTGGTCACGAAGAGATAAAATTGAATGGGCCGCCCAACGGCCGCCCGCGCGTAAGCGGACGCACCAGATGTGTTAAGTCGGACCGCGAAGTCGAAGCCCCGTGGCGGGCTCCAAGGCAGAAGGCAAGAGCAAGAAGGCGCGGGCGCCGCGACCCCACCCCTACGCCGCAGAGGCGTCCCCGGCGGCGGAACTTGACCAAGACCCCCGCCGCGTCACCCTCTTCTGGCTCGGACTCGCCACCGCCCTGGCCGCCAGCGGCCTGCTGCTCGCCCAGCGCTTCAGCCCCCACGTCGGCAGCACCACCTCCGTGGCAACCTGGGAGCAATGGACCAACATCCCACTCCTGATGGGGCTAGTTCTTCTGGGCTTCGGCTTCAACCGCGAGGCCTGGAGCAAACGACTCACCCTCGTCGGCTGGGTCCTCTTTGGCTGGTACTGGGGCCTCGTCGCCCTCGACCTGCTCATCAAGGAAGGCCAAGACTACGTCAACTTCACGTTCGCCCTAGTGGGCGTGTACTTCTTCGTCTACCTGGCCTACCACCAGTGGCTGAGCCTCGTGCGCGGCGTGCGCAACGACGCTGTCCACTTCGTCAACGTCACCGCCTTCATCACGGCGGGAACCTACTTCCTCATCGCCAAGGTCCAGACCATCCGCGTCGCCCTCATCGAAATGGTCGGCCACCACACCAACGCCGGCCTGGAACTCTTCGGGCAGGGCAACTCAAAGGGCCTCCAGTTCGTCATCGACAAGGAAGACAGTTGGGGCCCGGTCACATTCTTCTACCCGCAGAAATACTGCCACGCCGGCCGCTCCGACCCCGTCGGCGACTACTGCGCCACGCTCCCCAGCGACCAGCAATACGTCAGCACCGTTGTCCCGCCGCCGGAGACGTGGATGGAGAAACTGCTCTTCATGAACCCCAGCGGCGAATCGCTGGCCATCGTTCCCGTGAGCATCATCCTCGCCTGCACCGCCGTCCAAGTCATCATGCTCTTCGTCGGCCTGTTCGCCGGCACCCAGGCGCCCCTGCGCAAGAAGGTCATCGCCAGCATCGGCGTCGGGTTCGTCGTTTACATCCTCAACCTGGTGCGCAACGTCGGCATCATCTGGCTCTACGGCCAAGGCCACGCCAGCTTCTGGATGATGCACAACGCCATCGGCAAAGGCGGCAGCCTCGTCGCCATGATCGGCATCGCCTTCGCCCTGTTCCGGCTGTTCCCCGAGTTCTTCCACAGCCTCGTCGGCGTACTGGACCTGCCTGACCGGGATGGGCCCATCGAGAGGACGTTGAAGATTGGGAGGCGGCGGCCGGAGCAGCCGACCGCATCTCCCGCCGACGCCTGAACCACCCGTTGTGGGGCCTCGCCCGGACAGCTAGACCGGCGCCGGGGCCTCTGATGGATGCTGTTTCGCCCAAATCGGTATGCTGAGCCAGGCGGGGCCTCGGGCCCCGCCGCCACACCGGCCCTGGGGGACGCGTCGCGTTCGAACCGCGCGGCCACGGAGCCGGCGGCCCTTCCCTTGTGGTCCCGTTGGAGGCAGATGCACGCGCCGTGGGCTTGCGCGACCGGCCCGCTTCCTTCAAGAGAGGACCCCCCGTCGCAACGCCGTGGTCTTCCGTATCGCCCACGGTGGCGCCAACTGGGTCATCGCGCCCGTCGTCCTCGCCATCCTCCTGTTCAGCCTGGCCGGACCACTCAATGCGCCGTGGTTGCAGAGCCTCAGTATCATTCCGTTTTCGCTGGCGCTCTTCTTCATCATGTTCTTCCGCGACCCGGAGCGCCGCACCGCCGACGGCATCGCGAGCCCTGCCGATGGCAAGGTGGTGCGCATTGACGAGGTGGACGATCCGGACGTGGGGCCGGCCCAGCGGCTCTCCATCTTCATGCGGCCCACCGACGTGCACGTCAACCGGTTCCCCGTGGAGGCCAACGTCCGCAGCGTCACCCACTACCCTGGCAAGCACGTGCCGGCGTTCAACAAGGACTCGGAGCGCAACGAGCGCGTGGTGACCATGCTGAAGTCTCCTGAACTGGGCGACGTGAAGGTGATCCAGATCGCTGGCGCCGTCGCGCGCCGGATCGTCCCCTACGCCGAAGCCGGCGATTCCGTGGCCCGCGGCGAGCGCCTCGGCCTCATCCGCCTCGGCAGCCGCTGCGACCTCTTCGTGCCCCGCGGCACCGTCGAATGGACCGTCGAGATCGGCCAACGGGTGTACGCGGGATCGACGCAGGTGGGCGAGGCCAAGTCATGAGTCGCGGCGGTCCGGTTGCGGCGGGTGCGCGGGGCATCTCGCGGGTTCGCTCCATCACGCGGGCCGCGCTTCGCGACGAGTGGGATGGCCTCGACCGCATCACGCGCGACGTTCGGCCAGCCGACATCGTCACCCTGGCCAACGCCCTGACCGGGCTGGCGGCCATCGTCATGGCAGCCAACCAGAACTTCGTTGGCGCCTCCCTGCTGGTCCTGCTCGGCATCCTGCTCGATGGCGCCGACGGTGCGGTGGCCCGCTTGGGCTACGGCAATGGACCGCTGGGTGGTTTCCTGGACAGCCTCGCCGACGTGATCACCTTCGCCATCGCGCCGGCGACCATCCTGGCGACCAACCCGGCGCTGGGTCCAACCTGGGTCGTGTGGGCCGCCGCCGGCTTCTACGTCGTCTGCGTCGTCATGCGCCTGGCGCGCTTTGAGGCGCTCCGGGAGGCGGCGCCGCGGCGCTACTTCAGCGGCATGTCGAGCCCCGGCGGCGCGCTGGCCGTCGTGGCCATCCAGTTGGTGGCGGCACCCTCGTGGCTCGTGGTTTCCCTGGTGGTCTTCACTGGCGTGTTGATGGTCAGCCGCGTGCGCTACCCCAAGCTCCGCGGCGTCCTTGGCGTCGTGGCCGTCCTGGTGATTCTCGCCGTGCTGGCAACGTGGCGGCTGCCGGCGTGGCACGACTGGGCCGTTCTCGGCATGATCGCGTTCATGGCGTTCTACCTGCTCGCCGGCCCCTACTACGTGCTCGTGCGCGTCGGGCCCACGCCCGACCCCCGCGCCTAGGCCGGCGCCTTTACCACCGGAGCCCGCTTCGAGCGCCTGTCATGGCCGCCAAGCGCCAACGCAGAACGTCCATCCGCACGGCCGCCGGCGCCGCACAGGAAAGATTCCTGGAGCGGCTTCGGGCCTTGGCCGCCGATCCGCTGGTCGTGTTGCCGGAAATCCCGCCGGGCATCGACGAGCCGCGGCCGATCGCCAAGATTCGCCAGCGCGTCGAACGCATGGCCGTCAAGGGCAAGGGTTCCTGGTCGGATCGCCGCGACAAAAGCATCGTGGGAGCCGTCGCCAACGCCATCCCCATGGCGCAACTCAAAGCCGCCCCGCGCCTGCTCGACGCCAGGGTGGGCGCCCAGCGCCGATTCTACCTGCAACGGGGGCACGTGAGCCGGGCCGCCAGCCTAGGCGTGCAAAACCACGACGAGCCCCGGGCGCTGCGCATGGCGTACGCCGAGGTTGCCAAGAAGTACAGCCTCCACTTCTTCGCCGGGCCCCGCTTCTGGTGCACGGGCAGTTCGCCGGTTCCGCCCCAGGAGTGGCTCGATGCCCTTGCCGCCAAGGCCGACATCAGCCTGGACGAAACCACCGGCGAAGGCAACGACCGAATCATCGGCTGCGGGCACCCCGACCGGCCCCGCGTTCGCCTCGGCTTCCGCGGCGGCCCGTCCCTGGTCGTCTGCGGCCCCTGCGGCAAGCGCGCGGGCAACCTCCACCAGCTCGCCGCCGACCGTTACGCCTCCGAGCGCCAGCGGCACCCCTTCACGGTCCACATCGTCCTGCCCGACGGCACCGTCGCCGACCCCGACGAGAAGGAACTGGCTGCGTATCGGGCCGGCGTACACACCGAGGACAAGCTCATCCAGACGGCGGTCGGCCAATGGCGCCGCAGCGCAGGCGAGTCCGGCATCCGCTTCATGCTGGGCGACCGCGACTTCGGGTCCGACCACGATGCCTTCCTCGACGCCCTCGACGCGCACCCCTGGGAGCGGCTGGTGCTGCGCAAGCTCACCGCCGGCGGCTACATTGGCGAACGGGCAACCGTCGCGACGATCTTCGACGCCAAAAAGCCCGACCTGCCGGCGGCCCTGGACGTTCTGCTCGGCGACCGCGCCGCCCACTTTGCCATGGACCACGTCAGTGAAGCTCCCAGGGCCCTAGTTCGCCTGGCCCACGAGGAGGCCCAACGCATCGCGCTTGAGGCCGACCTGCCTCCCCTCGGTGAACTCGGGCCGCTTGGCACCTGGGTCGACGCGTTTGCCCGCTTCAACCGGAGCCACGACCGCGCCGCGGTCCTCGCCCGCCTGCGCCGCGACGCCGCCAGCGGCGCCACGCCCAACGGCCACGTCTACGCATTCCTGCGCGCCGTCGGCGGCGACCCCGCCGGCGAACAGAGCTTCAGCCGCGACGACAAGCAAAGCGGCGAAGCCTGGCAGGGGCTCGCCGAAGCCGTGCTAGCCGGCGACGGCAAAGCCTACCGCGACGCCGTTGGCACCTACCTGCGCGAGACCGGCAGCGGCGAGCGACTACAGGCGTAGGCCACATAGCCCAGGCGCAAGCCCAGAGCTACCGTCGCAGGGTCCCCGACGCGGCGGAGGTGCCCGTGCTGGACACGGACGGGTTCGCCCGGCCCAGCAAGGGGTTGCGCGCTAGGCGCCGTTGACGATTTGCATCGCCAGCGCCGCCATGCCCGTGTCCGCCTTCGTCATGGCCGACTTCTTCTGCGCCTCAAGCGCCTGATCCAGCGTCTGCCGGGGCTTCAGGTAGAAAATGCCCGTCTTGAACGGATCGCCCAGCGCCGCCATCAGGGCCGCGTTGCGGTCCGTCGGGTCGTGGGTGGCCTCCAACTCGGTCTGGCCCGCGCGGGCCTTCTCGTAGATGTCGTTGAACGTCACGCAGGGGCTGATCGCCTGCACGAAGGAGTAACCCTCGTGGTCAATAGCGCGACCGATGATGTCCACGAGCTCCTTGATCTTGCCCGAGTACGCGCGCGCCACGAACGTCGCGCCGCTCAGGATGGCCAGGGCCAGCGGGTTCAACGGCTGGTCGGCCGACGCCTCCAGAGTCGAGTAGGGCGTGCTCTTGGTCTTGAGACCCATCTCCGACGTGGGGGACGCCTGTCCCTTCGTCAGACCGTAGATCTCGTTGTCCATCATGATGTACGTGATGTCCGGGTTGCGGCGGGCAGTGTGCAGGAAATGACCCGCACCGATAGCCATGCCGTCGCCGTCACCGCCGACGACGATGATCTTGTGGTCGGGCGACACGAGCTTCATGCCCAGCGCCACAGGAAGGGCGCGGCCATGCACCGAGTGGAACCCGTATGCATTCATGAAGTGGGGGAAACGGCTGCTGCAGCCGATACCCGACACGAAAACGACATCCTCAGGCGCCAATTGGCGCTCCGCCAGGACCCGCTGGGTCGCAGACAAGACACCGAAGTCGCCGCAGCCGGGGCACCAGACCGGGGGCAGGGTGCCCTTGTAGTCCTTCGCCTTGAGCAGCGTCTGTTGTTGTTCGCTCATGCCGTTACCTCCATGCCACGGTCCTTCGCCAGGACCTGCTCCACCTTCTCCGTGATCTCCAGCCACGTGAGCGGGTTGCCGTGCACGCGGTTCAGGCGGTGGTACGGACGGACGGTCTGCTTGCGCAGCAGACCCTCCAATTGGCCCGTGTAGTTCATTTCCACCACGACCACCTCGGGTGCGGCCTCAATGATGTCGAGGAATCCCTCGCGGGGCAGCGGGTTGAGAATCTTCGGAATGATGATCCCGACCTTCTTGCCGTCCTCAAGCAGCCGCTGGGCGGCCTCCTTGACGGGGCCCTTGGTGCTGCCCCAGGTGACGATCAGGACATCGGGGTTTTCGTCGCCGTAGCGCTCGACGGCCAACGGGTACTTCCATGCGTCAGCGATCTTCTCGAGGCGCTTGCGCATCATGGCCTCGTGGTTCTCGCCCGTGTAGTTCGGGTTGCCGTACTCGTTGTGCTCCAGGCCCTCGGCGACGTGCTGGCCGCCCTTCATGCCCGGAAGCGACATCGGACTGACGCCGTCCTCGGTGAAACGGTAGCGACGGTAGTCCTGCAGTTCCTCCGCCGTTGGCGTCTTGCGATTGATGATCGGCGTGTCCCGCAGGCTCGGGATCGTGATGTTCTCCGTGCGGTTGGCCAAGGAGTGATCCGTGGCCAGAATGACGGGAACCTGGTACTTCTCAGCGAGGTTGAATGCCCACACGGTCTGGTAGAAGCAGTCGCGGACGCCGGCCGGCGCCAGGACAATGCGACTCGCCTCGCCGTGGCTGCCGTACACCATCTCGTTCAGGTCCGACTGCTCCGTCTTGGTCGGCAGGCCCGTGGACGGACCGCCGCGCATCGCGTTGACGATGACGACGGGAAGCTCGGCCGTCGAAGCCAGGCCCAGCAACTCCTGCATCAGGCTGTAGCCAGGCCCGCTCGTGGCGGTCATGGTCTTCTTGCCGGCGTACGCGGCGCCCAGGCAGTGGGCGATGGCGCTCATCTCGTCCTCGGCCTGGACACAGGTGCGCCCAAGCTTCGGCATCTCCTTGGCCAGCAACTCAAGGATACTGCTGGCCGGCGTGATTGGGTATCCGGCGTAGAAGTCGAGGCCCGCGACCAGAGCGCCGAGGGTCACGGCGTCGTTGCCGTTGATGAGCATGCGCTCATCGTCCATGTCGCTGATGGCCAGCGTCTCCTTGTGGGCCCGCGTGAGAGTCGCCACGTGAGTGTACGCGGCGTCCACCGCCTCGTCGTTCTTTTCGAGAATCTTGGGATTCTTGCCCTTGAACTTCTTGCGAACGGTCTTCTTGACCGACTCCGAGGGCACCCCGTACAGGGCGGCACAGGCGGCCACCGCGAAGACGTTCTTCGACTTGGGCGAGCCAACGGTCTGCTTGACCAGTTCGTCGAACGCGATCTCGTAAAAGATAATGTCCGGGCGCTCGGGGACTTCCTTCACCTGACCGGGGTCGTAAATGACGACGCCGCCGTTGCGGACGTCCTTCAGGTGTTTGTCCATCGCCTCTTGGTTGAACGCGCAGAGCACGTCGGCGGTGCTGCCGGAGGACAGGACTTCGTCGTTGCTGGCCCGTACCTGGAACCAGCAGTGGCCACCTTTGATTTCCGCAGGATAAGATTCGAACGTGAACACGTTGAAACCGATATCAGAAATCGCCAAAGTGGCGATTTCGCCTGCGGAGATGACTCCTTCTCCAGACTCTCCCGCGACGCGGAATGTAAAGCTCGGAATGCCGTTCACCTCGACCCGATTGGCCTACGTGGCCACGGTGGTTTCGGCCACTCCCAGCAGTTATTAAAGGGTTAAGGAAGAGGATTGGTCCGGGCGGCCGTTTACAGCCCGTTTCCGGGCCGGCGGCGGGCCGCGACCGCGGCCACGCCAAGCAGGGCCAGAACCAGAAGCGTGCCGACGCCAGGCGAGTCCTTGCCGGCATCGCCCTCGTCGACGCCAGCGCCGGTGTCCGTGCCGGTGCCCGTGCCGGACGCGCCGCCGCTGCCGGCCGAGGGGTTGACCTCGACGGTCAGCGTCTGCGTGATCTTCTTCGTCAGGCCGCCCTCGCCGGGGTATTCGGCCGACGCGTTGATCGTGTAGGTGCCGGGGGCCGTCCCGGCCGGCGGCTTGGCGATGACCGAGCCGGAGGTGGTTCCGCCCGGGGGCACGACAACGTGCACGGGTTCCCAGCGGGCGTTCCAGCCCTCGGGGCCCTCGGCGATCAGGTTCACGTGGCCGTCGCCGCCGCCCTGGTTGACGAACTGGAAGGGGAAGTCAACGCCGCTGCCGGGGCCGACAACCTTGCGGACTTCCTCGGCGGTCATGGTGACAATCGCGGCCGCCTGGGTGATGGCGCCGCCGCCGACGCTGCTGCCGACGTGAATGTCCTTGCGCGCCAGGTTGCCGCTCAGGTCCCGGGCCTCCACCCGAAGCACGTCCACGTCCTCCAAGGGACGGGCCGTCCAGCGGTAGGCGACGCCGAGGTACTCGCAGTGGTGGACGTTCTGGACGTCCGGAAGCGTCGTGTTGCATTCCGCCGTTGCATCCGAGTCGCCCAGCAGACCGTTGGGTCCGTAGCCGGGTTTCAGGTCGTCATCCCACAGGCGGCCATCCCACTGTTCGAGCTCGCCCGTGATGTCTTGCCCGTTCAACGTGACCGTCAGGTTGGACAGTTCTTCGGCAAACTCCAGCGTGAAGCCGATCTCGCCCTCTGGCAACTGGCCGTCGCCGGGGAGGATGATGGGCCACGGCATGGTGCTGTCCGTCTCCTGGAGCTGCGCGGGGTCGCTGTCGCAGCGCTGCACCGGCACGCCGCCCGTGTCCTGGGTGCAATTCTCAACGATGGCCTTGGCCCAGAAGCGGGCGAGTTCCTTGTCGTTGGCGTCGTATGCGGAAACGGCGGCCGAGTACTGGCCGTCGGGCACAAGCGCTGTCTGCAGGTTGATGAAGAAGCCGTCGTCGGGATTGGTGTCCGCGCGGTAGTTGATGATCTGCTGACCGCTGTACCAAAGCGCGGAGTCCGGGGCGCTGCAAACTGCGGCGGAATCAAAGTCCACCGTGTGCACGCCGAAGCTGAAACCGAAGGTGCTGATTTCGTCGGCACCCTCGCCGATTGCCTGGAATTGCGCAAAAAGTTGGCCGCTGGCTCGAATGAAGCCATCGGCGCCCGGCTGCAAGTCCGGATTGCGGAAAATAATCTGGATGTCTCCACAGTTGTGGATTTGGGCCTGGGCCGTGGGCAGGGCAGTCGGCACCATCAATAGGGCCACGCCAAGTACTAGTAGTGCACGCATTCACTCCACCGTATTGAGCGACCCTGCCGTCGAGCAAAAAGGATTGCCGTCCTTTTCACCCGTCCTTGCGGGGCCCTCAACCAGACGTTGGTCGCGGTTGCGTGCAACCGTGCAATTTCAAAGATGGCCGTGAAAAAGGGGGTGGGGTGGCCCGCACCGGGGCGGCCGGTGGGGCCATGCCCCCTGGCGCGTGGGGCTTGGTGCCCGAGGGCGCTCAGGACGCAAACGTGCGAATCAAGTCGGTCCGGGTGACGATGCCCTGGATGGTGCCGCCGCCGTTGACGATGGGCAGCGCGCCGACATGGTTCTCGATCATCATGCGGGCCGCGTCGCGGGCGCTGGTCTCGGGCGTCGCGGTCACGACGGGCGAGCGCATGTAGTCGAGGACCTGGAGGTCCCGGATGCTTGCCTTCTGCACGCTGATGTCGGCCTCCTTGAACGTGGCGAACGCGCCGGCGATTTCGTGCTCAGCGATGATGCCCTCCAGTTGTCCGCCGTTGACGACGGGCAGCCGGGCGATTTCGTTGTCGAGCAGCAGCCGGCGGGCGTGCACCAGCCGCTCGGCGGAGGAGACGGCGTGCAGTTCCCGTTTCATGATACTTTGGAGTTCGATGTCCGACTCGACGAGCTTGAGCAGGTCCGCCTTGGTGACGATGCCTTCCAGCCGCTGCCCGCGGACCACGGGGATCATCGTCAGGCCGGGTTTGCCGACATCGACGAGCAGGTTGCGCAGGTCTTCGTCGGGGTGGGCCACGATGAAGTCCTTGTCCATCACGCTGGAGGCCCGCAGGGTGCCGGTCTGGATGTTCCGGTTGTGGGCTCGTCCCAGCTTGTCGGCGATCTTGCCGTCCGTCACGATACCAACCAGTTTGTCGTCGTCGACGACGGGGATTTTCGTCACCTTGTGACGCTCCATGAGGTCGAGGACATCCTTCAGGTTCCGGTCCTTGTCCACCGTAATCAGATCGGTGGTCATCACGTCACGCACAATCATGGTTTTACCTCGCGCCCGCTCCAATGGAACGGGTCGGCGTGGACGGGCCGCCGGGGTTCGCCCGACAGCGTGCCCGCTCGGTCCCTTTCATCTCTCGTACCGACCAGCGGCGGGGGAGAAGGACAGCTAACAAGCGTCCGTTCACGCAACCATACGTTATGTCCGGACCGTCTAAAGACCCTTCCGCATGCCGTGCGCCGCCGGACCGGACCCTTGGCGCCGTGGCAGCCGGGCGCCCGCGACGGTACTTTCACCGCCCTCCCATCAAGCCCTATCCTGGTAGGCGCCCGATTCACCCCTGCGTGGCCGAAAGCACCCCCCGATCCCAGGAACGACCCAGCGAAGATACGGGCACCGCTCGGCCCCTGCGGGCCAAGCCGGCGCGGCGGCGGGTAAACACGTCGGCAAAGGGCACGACGATTGAGCTGGCCGCCATCAAGCTGCTCGAGGCGGAGGGCTACAAGGTGCACCGCTGCGTGCGCACCGGGGTCAAGCGCGGCCCCAACTACTACAGCCAGTCCAACGACGTGTTCGGGTGCATCGACCTCATCGGCAAGAAGCGGGGCGAGCGCACGCGATGGATCCAGGTCACCGCCCACTCGGGCATTGGGCAGAAGAAGGATGACCTGGGCAAGGTCCCGTGGGACCCGCTTTTCGACTGCGTCGAGATCTGGCGCTGGGTCGGCGGCAGGGCCCGGAAGCACAAGTCGACGGGCGAGATGCTGGCGCGCCAGTACTTTCAGGTCTACAGTTATGACGACGACTTCCGGCTGGATCCCGAGAATCGTCGCCATTTGGCCGACCGGCCCGACCAGCAGACGGCGCTGGCGGGAGAGGCATGACCGGCTCCCTGGAGGACCTGGAGGGCGTGGGGCCGGCGGTGGCGGGCGCGATCCGCTCCCGGTTCGGGTCCGATGAGGCGTTCTTCCGGGCGCTGGACGCCCAGGATCTGGAGGCCCTGCTGGATGTCGAGGGCCTGTCGGAGCGGCGGGCGGTGCAGATGATCCTGCGCCGGGCCGGGGAGGCGGCGCCAGAGGAGTTCTTTGGCACGCCGCGCGCCAGGCAGTTGTACGAGGCGATTTTGGAGGATATGGGGCGATTTGCTGCCACCAAAACCGGCCGGACGCGGCTGCGGCTGCTCCATCCGACGACCGACCGCGACCTGGCCGAGCGCCGACGCGCCGAGGCCCTGGCCGCGCAAGAGGCGGTCCGGCCCCTGGACCAAGAGGCGGTGCGCCGGCATCTGCGACGCCTGCACGCGCCGCGCGAGCCGCGGCCGCGGCTGGCCGCCAGCCGGCTGGTCGTGTGCGAATCGGCCGCCGCAGCCCGCAAGTGGCGCGACGATGGCCTTGATCGCTGGGTCACCGTCGGCGACTTGGACGACCTGGCCCAAGCGGCCGACCACGACGTCTGCGTGTTCCTGTACGACAGCGGCGTGGACGTCGGAGGCCTGGACAACGTCGTTGAACTTCCCGAGTCGGCGCCGCTGGCGGCGATCCACCCGCCGCGGGTGCTCGCCTGGTTCGAGGAGAACCGCTCGGCGCTGGAGGCAGCCGCGGCCCTGGAGGGGCTGCTGGATCGGCCCGGCAAGGCGGCCGAGGCGCTGGCGGCGCTCGATGAAGCCAAGGCGGCCGCCGTGACGATTGTGGACCTGCGCCGCCACGTGGAAACCGTGCAGAAGGAAGTCAACCTGGCGGCCAAGCAGCGCATCAGCGCGCTGAGCCTGACCGGCGATGAGGTGTTGGCAACCCTGGAACACCGGGTCCCGCCAGCGCTCCAAGCCGTCTATGACTGGATTCGAGCCGAGGCCCGCCAGCGCCTGCGCGCCGCCACCGGGTTGGACATGCAGCCCTATCTTCCCGGCTTTCCCGTCGTCGTGGATGACGAGGAACTGGACCGCTGGGAGTCGCGAATCGGGGCCAACGCGGCCTTGCAGGCGTACGAGGCGGAGGCCCGCGCGGCCAAGCGCCTGGCACCCCTTCGCAAGCCACTGGAGGCCGCGTTGCGCGAGATGCTCGCCTTCGACGCGACGTTTGCCCTGGGCTGCTTTGCTCTGCACCACGATCTGCAGCCGGCCCAGGTCGCCGACGGCTTCTCGTTCGACGCGAGCGTCCACCTGGATCTGTCGGGCCGGCCCGGCGTGCAGCCCGTTTCCTACCGGCTTGGTGGCGATGAGCCGCGCCTCGCGGTCCTGACGGGGGCCAACTCGGGTGGCAAGAGCACTTTGCTCGAACACCTGGCCCAACTGGTGATCATGAATCAGATGGGGCTGCCCGTTGTGGGTGCCGGCGTCCGGCTCCCCTGGGTTGAGGCGGTTCACTTCGTCACGGCGCGCCGGGGTCTCGATGCGGGAGCGTTTGAGACGTTCCTGCGGGGCTTTCTCCCCATCGTCGGCGGCGGGCGGCGCAAGCTGATCCTGGCCGATGAGGTCGAGTCCGTGACGGAACTGGAGGCGGCGGGCCGCATTCTTGGGTTCTTCCTCGACCGCGCGGCAGCCACGGACTCGCTGGCGGTGGTGGTCACCCACATGGCGCCGCAGGTGCTGCGCCACACGGCGGCGGCCGTTCGCGTCGATGGCATTGAGGCGACGGGCCTTGACGACGAGCACAGGCTGGTGGTGGACCGCACGCCGCGGCTCAACCACTTGGCCCGCAGCACGCCGGAGCTGATCGTGCGGCGTCTGGCCAACACCGTTCGGGGCAGCGAACGGGCGCTTTACGAAGCGCTGTTGGAGCGTTTCCAGCAGCCGCAGGCGGACCCGTCCTGGAACGGTGGCGAGGCGGCGTCGCCCGCCCTGGCTGTTCAACGCGGCAACGCGTAAGTACGCCTCGTCGGTCGGCCGCGCGTGACGCGCCCGGCCGACGTTGAGGCCCTGAAGCAACTGGCGCTCCTCGGAGCGCTGAGCAGCGACGTGGAGATCAGCAGCGGCGAGTTCGCCCGCCTCATCGATTGCAGCCAGCAGACGAGCAGCCGCCGCTTGATCGAATTGGCCGACGAGAGCCTCATCCGGCGCGAGCTCGGCGTGCGCCGCCAGCGCATCCGGATCACGGGCGATGGCGAGGCGATCCTGCGCGCGGAGCACCTGCTCTACCAGCGCCTTTTTGAGGACCGCGATCGCCTGCAGGTCGTCGGCCACGTTCGCACCGGCCTCGGCGAGGGGCAGTACTACCTGAGCCGGCCGGGGTACAACGTCCAGTTCGAGCGCCACCTGGGCTGGACCCCCTTCCCGGGCACGCTGAACCTGGAATTGACCGGCGCCGAGGCCAACAAGATCCAGTTCCTGAAGCGCCACCCGGTGTTCACGATCGAGCGCTTCGAGGCGGAGGGCCGCACGTTCGGGGGCGCCGCGTGCCAGCCGGCGCTCATCGGCGACCAGCCGTGCGCGGTGGTCCTGCCCAACCGCACCCATTACACCAACATCCTCGAACTGATCGCTCCCGTGCGCCTGCGCGACGCCCTGCCCTGTGTGGACTCGGACCGCATCGAAGTGACCGTGATGCTGGCGCAGCCGGACGCGACCCGGAGCTAGGCGTGGAAATCGAGGTCTTGCGGCTCGGGCACCGGCCCCAGCGCGACAAGCGGATCACCACTCACGTGTGCCTCACGGCGCGCGCCCTCGGGGCCCGGGCGGTCAGCATCGCGGAGGAGGACGCCAGCGTTGCGTCCTCGGTGCAGGATGTCGCGGACCGGTTCGGCGGCTCCTTCCAGGTGCGCCACAAGACCGGCTGGAAGGGTGTTGTGCGGGACTGGCAGCGGCGCGGCGGACAGGTGGTCCACCTGACGATGTACGGCCGGCCGCTGGGCGAGGCGATGGCGGACATCGGTGCGCGCGGCAAGGATGTCCTGGTCGTCGTCGGCGCTGAGAAGGTGCCTGGTGACCTGTACCGGCTCGCCGACGAGAACGTGGCTGTGGGCAATCAGCCCCACTCGGAAGTGGCGGCCCTCGCGCTGCTGATGGACCGTTTGCGCGGCGGCGCCTGGGAGCATGACCACTTCGACGGCGCCCAGTTCGAGGTGGTTCCGACCCCGCGGGGGAAGCAGGTCGTTGACCGGTCGCGGCCGGATGGCCCGGAAGAGGGCTCGCCCGGGCCGGCAGACGCGTAAACGTTCTGGGTTGGGGCCGTCGCCCATGGCCCCTTGAACCTGCAAGGGGCGAGGGCCACCTTCAAAAGCATTAACCGGGGGCGGCCAAGTCAAGGTTTGAGGCGCTCGTGGTCCGTGGAACAGACTGGCAGCCCGAGTTGGGCGATGTCGAAATACAAGCATACACTTTTGATGAGGCCGGCGAGGCCGGCCTCGCGCTCGCCAGCTTCATCGCGGAAAAAGAGCCCATCAGCGGCGTCGACATCCTGGAAGCTTTCCCGGATGACCGCCCGAGCGGCGTTCGGAAGGTACTGTACGACCTGATGGAAGCCCGCATCGCCGAATATCAAAAGGATACCGACGCGAAGGGTTGGGAGACGTTCATCTGGCGCACCACCCTGTCGGAGGCAAAGTACGTCCTGCTGCGCCGCTGGGAAGAGGAGCGCGAGAGCCTGACCCAGCAACTGCGCTTCGAACGCGACCACGAGTTCTACGCCTGCCCCCACCGGCACCGCCGCATGATCTTCGAGGACGCCGTCGACGTCGCCTTCCGCTGCCCCGTCTGCGACGACGCGCTCAACCCGTACGACAACGGCGACGTCATCACGGCGCTACAGGAGCGCATCGATGAGCTCGCCAAGATTGACACCTGAGGACGCCTGGTCCCTCCTGTCGGAGGTCGGCGTGCCCGAGTGGGTGTACGACCACTCCCGCCACGTCGCAGGGCTGGCCGTTGCCATGGCGCGGCGGGCCGCCGACCAAGACCTCGACGTGGACGAGGACCTCGTCGAGACGGGCGCCATCCTGCACGACATCGGACGCAGCGCCACCCAGGACGTTCGCCACGCCAGCCTCGGAGCCGGCATCCTGCGCGATCGCGGCGTGGACGAGTCGCTGGTACTCGTCGTCGAACGCCACACCGGCGCAGGCATCGACGCCACCGAGGCGTCGAAGCTGGGATTGGAGGTACGCGACTACACGCCCCGCTCGCTGGCCGAGCGGCTGGTTGCCCACGCCGACAATCTGTACTCGGGGTCGCGGCGCCTGAGCCTGCATGACGTGCGGGCCAAGTACCGCGCCAAGGACCTGGGTCAGGCGCTCGGCAAGATCGACGCCTTGCACTCAGACCTGTGTTCGTGCCTGGGCTGCGACATCGAGAAGTTGGAGCCAGTCGCTACGCGGGCCAGCGCCCTCTGAGGCGCCGGACCCACAGGGCCTTCAGGTTCCCGAAACCGTCGCGCCAACTGGAGAGGACCTTCTCGCCGAGGCGCGGGCGCAGTCCGCTCGGGTACTCCGCCGAACGGATGTCGGGCGCGCGCAGCGCCTCCACCTTGAGCGCCTGGCTGAACGCCATGCCGTCCGGCAGGTCGGCGATGGGCAGCCGCGGCAAGGCATCACGCCGAATCAGCCAGAGGCCGCTTTGGGAGTCGTGCAGGCGCACCCGGAACAGGACGCGCGTCGTTGCCGACAGGGCCCAGTTGCCCAGCCGATGCAGGGGGCTCATGCTGCCGTCCTGGAGGTCGGCGTATCGGTTGCATGTGACGAAGTCCAGGTCGTCGGCGACGAAGCGGTCGAGGTAGTCGTGGACGAGGTCCAGCCGGTACGAGCCATCCGCGTCGCCGGTAACCAGGATGTCTCCCGTGGCGGCGGCGAAGCCCGTCTTGTACGCTCGGCCGTACCCCCGGCGGGGCTCCACGATGACGCGGGCGCCGCGCGCTTCGGCCTCGGCGCCGGTGCGGTCCCTGGATTCGCCGTCGATGACGAGGAAGTCCACCTCCCAGCCGCGCGCCGCGAAGGCCTCCCGGTCCACCGCGTCCAGCGTCGGCCCGATGCCTTCCTCTTCGTTGAGCGTCGGCACGACGAGCGTGATTTTCATCAGGAGGCTCCTGGCGCCTGGGGCGAGGGTAGCGGTGGCAGGGCCTGGCCGCCGAGTTTGGCCTTCATGTAGCCCGCGGTGCCGGCGCCCATGCGCGCAACACCCCAGAAGGAGCCGCCCTGGATGCGCACCATTTCCCGGAAGCTGTACTGGTGCCACAGGCGGCCATGCTTCAGGGTCAACTGCTTGCGGCCGTAGCCGTTCCAGAAGGCCTGGCGCAGGAAACCGCTGACGGAGTCGCGTGCGCGGGCGTAGATGAGGGCGTCGGGAACGTGGTCGATCACGGCCCCGGCGGCAATGGCGCGGAAATTCAAGTCAATGTCCTCGGCTGTGATGAAGCGGGGGTCAAAGCCGCCCAGTTCCTCGAACAACTCGCGCGGGTAGGCGAGGTTGCACGAGGGCCACGTCGTGTCGAAGCCTTGGTGGGGCAGTTCGACGCGGTGCAGCTTGGTGAAGGCCCAATAGCCCATCAGGTTGGTGCGGCCGGCCAGGATTTGGCGGGCGTCGCCGGTCCAGGTTGTGCCCAGGTGGTGCAGCCAGTACGCGTTGGCGATGCAGTCGGCGTCGGTGAAGCAAAGCAGGTCGCCGTGGGCGCGGCTGGCGGCGATGTTGCGGCCCTCGCCGCGGGTGGACTTGCGCGTGATGACTTCAAGGCCCGGCAGCAGGTCCGTGTAACGGTTGGCCACCACCACCGTTCGATCGGTGCTCTGGGCGTCCACGATGATCACCTGCTCGAAGCGGATGCCGTCGCGCACCTGGCCCGCTAGGCTGTCCAGGAGATGGCGCAGGTTCTTGCCTTCGTTTCGTGTCGTGAGGACGACGCTGATCGAAGGATCCCGGGCCACGGGCCGGCGACAGGGTTGCCTCTTTTGGCCGTTGTCCTCGCAACACGCAGATGATGCACCTGCCCTGTGGCCCCGCTCCCCCGCTGCCGGTCGGGCTCTGCGGCCACGCCGCCGGCCGTGCCCGTTGGCGGCCTTATCGGCCGCGCGCCTCTTCCACGAGTCCGCGGGGTCGCATGGCGCGGGCGAGGAAGCGGGCGTCGTCGCGGGTGAGTTGCCGCAGCGCGATCAGGAGCACCACGTAGACCACCCAACTGCCGGCGACCAGGCCGCCGAGCTCCCAGAAGCGGTTGTAGGCCCCCAGCGGCGCCACCGACTTGAACCACCAGAGGCCCGCCGCCGCACCGGCGCCCGCCGCGAGCATGCGGATCTGGACGCCGTCGAACAGGGGCAGCCGGAAGGAGCCGCGGGCGCTCCAACGGTTGTAGACGTACGCGGTGAGGGTGGACGTGAAGGTCGCGATGGCTGCGCCCTCGGGTCCGAGCCCCGCCAGCGGCACGCCGAGCAGGGAGCGCGGAATCAGTACCAGGTTCAGCGCCACGTTGACCGACACGTTCAGGATCACGGCGCGCAGGACCGTGTGGGTGTCGCCAGCCC
>JBFJYU010000003.1:0-29745 GCA_041622435.1 Thermoplasmatota archaeon
CGCCAATGCGTCCAATTGCCGCTGGGGTGGCCAAGCAGGACGCTCCCCCGATCGTCGGCGGCGAACGTTAGAGCCAGGCGACCCTGCCAGCGGATGAGTTCGCCCTCCCCGAAGCCCGGTTTCTCTTCCATCGACCGCGCGCCCCACGTGCCTTCGCTGCGAACCATGAGCCACCAGGGCCCGACGGTCGTGGGCCCCGGGCGCGCCTGGACCGCCACCACCAAGACGCCATCCGACGTAAATCGAACCTGGGGGTCGACGGTTGTGTTGAGCGGGTACGGAATCAGCCCCGGCTCTGTGACGGCTGGATTGGGCAAGATGCTCAGGCTCCAAGTAACGCCGCCGTCGAGGCTGTCGTACACGTGCACTTCACTAGTCGTTGTCCAGGCGCCGCCGGCTTCGGGCCGAGGGACATCAAATTCAGCCTCCGCCGCGACCACCAAGTGATTTGGGTTTAGGGGATTCAGGTCAATTCGCGGAGCTTGGTAACTGGCGCCATCGTAGCGAAGCGTCAGCGGACATGACTGCTCTCGGCCTGGGCACGCAAGCACCCAACTCAAGGGAGGTGGCCCATCGCTTGGCCTTCCGACCGGAGCGGATGCGACGTCGCCTTCACCAGGCTCCGAAAGGCAACCCGATCCGGCCAGCAGCATCAGCATCAGGGGAACCACGCGTCTACCCATCCAAGCGAGGTACCCACGCCTGCGTATCTAAGACCAATCGAACACTTGTTGGCCTGGCATTCGTGCCGATCCGCATGGCGCCCGACGGACAAGCCCAAGGCATGGGCTGACCGCGCACACCGGCCATGCGGGGGAACGCCAGTGGAACGATTTGGCCGTAGAGTTGAAGCTCCGGGGCCGGCCGATCGGCCTTACAACTCCTGCCCAGCCAACACGAAGTGGGCTAGCAGCGCCTCGATCTGGATGCGCTCGTTGCTGCCTTCCACGAGGCGGAATTCAATCTCGCCGACCCGGTCGATGAGTCGCACCTTCACGGCGTCCGGCACGGTGAGGTCGAAGACGCTGCGGTGGATCTGGCGAATGATGTCCTCGCCGCTGAGGCCGTACTCCATGAGCAGGTCGTCGAGGACGTTGCGGGCGGCCATGAACTCCCCTTCCAGCGCCGTCTCCAGCAGCTTCTTGACCTCGTCCGGGCGGGCCGTGCTGGTCGTCTTGTAGATCGTGTCCGCGTCCACCTTGTCGCCGAGGGCAGCGGCCACTTGCAGGGTGTTGACCACCTTGCGCAGGTCGCCGCGGGCGATGAACACCAGCGCGTCCACGCCGTCCTGGGTGACCTCAACGGACTCGGCCTTGGCGATCTTGCGGATGTACTTCTTCACCTGGTCCGTCGTCAGCGGCCGGAACCGGAAGACGGCGCAGCGGCTCTGGATCGGGTCGATGATCTTGCTGCTGTAGTTGCAGCTCAGGATGAAGCGCGTCGTCGCCGTGTAACGCTCCATGGTTCGCCGCAGGGCGCTCTGGGCGTCGTGAGTCAAGGCGTCGGCCTCGTCGAGGAACACGATCTTGAAGCCGCTGTGCTCGGCGGTACCGACGCGGGCGAACTCCTTGATCTTGCCGCGCACAACGCCGATGCCACGCTCGTCGGAGGCGTTGAGTTCGAGGAATCGGCCCTGCCAGTCGCCCCCGTAGAGGTCCCGGGCGAGCGCGATGGCGCTGGTGGTCTTGCCCGTGCCAGGCGGCCCGGCGAACATCAGGTGCGGGACGTTGCCGGCCTTCACGTAGGCGCGCAAGCGCTCGACGGCCTCCTCTTGGCCGACCACGTCCGCGAGGCTGCGGGGGCGGTACTTCTCGACCCAGACGTCCTTCAAGCTGGGCACCCCCGGTTTTGGCGGCTCACGTCGGCGGTCGGCACTACGCCCCTCATCGCGGCCGGCCACAGGGGCCGGCTTGAAAAGGCGTCCGAGGGGGCCCGCGAAGGCATCCACCGACCCGGACGGGCCAGAGCCCACGGTCGGTGCGCGATTCGGCCGCCGGCGGGCAGAGGTAATGCGAGGCTAGGACCCACTCAGGAAACTGCTCAGGGACGAAAGCAGGCCAATCTCACCAATGATCAGCCCCGCCACAAAGGCCAGGGCCCCCGTCAAGAGCCATTCCCGTCGCGTGTACGCCCGCTGGGCCACCACCTGCTCAACCATTGGGACACTTGCGTCGCGTAAGCCGAATAAAAAATTCGCCATCCTCTTCGCCCAACCGTCAGCACTACCTCCGGGAGGGGGTTATGGCTACTCTGGGTTGGCCGCTTCGGCGCCGGAATCGTCCTTCGAGGCGCGCAGCGCAGCAAGCACGCCGTCAAACCGGGCCACGGGCAGGACCGCCAGCAGCCGGGCGCCCTCGCCCGCGACCTCGCGCAGCCGGGCCGCCATGTGCTCCTCGCGCATCTGCTCAACCTTGCGCAATTGTTTCAGGTTGTTCTGGAACGCGTCCCAGCGCCGCACCAGGTCGTACGGGTCGGCAGCGTCGCCAAACGGCTCCAGGAGGACCTTCTTCTGCAACCGGCCGGACCGGAGGACCGTGCGAAAACCGACCTGCTTGATGTACACGCTCGAATGGGTGTGGTCGTCCATGTCCAGCGCCTCCAGGGGCACCGACACCTTCGTCGCCAGCCGGTGCGCCTCCTCCAGATCGGGGCTCGGTACGCGGCTGGGCCCCCAGCGGGACAACAGTTCGAACAAGCGTTCCTCCGCGATGGACAGTTCCGGCAGCAACTCCTTCGGGTCGTCCGCCTCGGCCAGTTCCGTCAGCCCCTCCAGGTCCTCCGGCGGCACCCCCAGGGCGACCACGTCCGGGTCGTGGACCTCAAAGGCCGCCTTCACCCGCTCGGCGTCGGCCTCGAATCCGGCGATCGTGGCCACTGCCAGTACGTCACATGAGCCGATGCGCAAGCGCTCCTCGGGTCCCCCCACGGCCGCTGCCAGCCCCTTCCCCGGATTGACTCTTTGGATGCACCACCGCCGCTGCGGCCGGCCGGCCAAGGGGTGGCGCACCCGCCGACCAGCCGCCGCCGGAGGGCCGTGCAGCGGGCGGGCGCCAGGCGGCTTTCCGGCGCCGCGCACCCTTATGTACCGACATACTGGTCCGCTGTCGGAGACACAGGGGTCCACATCATGAAGATCGACATCGGCTCGGAAGGCAAGATCCTGGGAACCAAGCGCGTCAGCCCGAACGGACAGGTCAGCGGCCTATCCGAGTACGCCGGCGAAGAAGTATTGATTATCTACCCCGGCCCCCGCGAGCCGCGCATCCGCATGGAGGCCGGCGACTACTTGCGCGAGGTGGAGAAGGCCGTCAACAACCAGATGAAGACGGCGTTCCACCAGTACCAGGCGCTCAAGGAGAAGTACAAGGACCCGGCCGCAGCGAGCCAGGCGTTCATCCGCTCCAAGAGCCCCAAGACGTTCCACAACCTCATCGACACGGTCGACTCATGGGTCGGCGACCAAGTCGGCAAGGCCGAGAAGAAGGTCGCTGAGAAGCTCGGCGAAGAGGACTAGGGCCCAGGGGCCATCCGGCACCCTCCGGCTGCCCAGCCGCCTGGTGCCCCGGCGGCCGGATAGCCCGATGGCGGCCTAGAGGTCCTTCAGGGCCTTGACGATGGAGCGCTCCTCGGCGCCGTCGGCGAGCAACTGCTTCAGCGCCCGCAGGCCGCGGCGCGCCTCGACATCAGCCTCGTTCAGGCGCACAACGTCCTCGAAAGCCTCGACGGCCTCCTCCAGAAGCGGCTTGACACCCGTACGGGCTGGCATCTGCTGGCCGGGGCCCGACGGGATGGCATCCGCCTTAGCGCACGCCAGCAGCAAGTTGGCCAAGCCGTACTGGTAATGAATCTCGGTGGTGGAAGGGCTGAGTTCGCGGGCGTGTTCGGCGGCCTTGACTCCGGCCTCGAAATTCCCTACATCCATTTCCAGAATGGCCTTGCGGAGCATCCGCTCGGCCGACGGGCCGAGCCGCTTGATCTCGAGGTTCAGGGCAGCGAGCCCCTGGAAGTGTTGGACGTAGTCAACGTCGAGCGGCGCATGAATCAGGTGAAGGAGGTTGTTGGATGCCATGGGTTTCAACCCAACCCTTGATCGGTCGGAACAACCTACTTAGCCAGAATGCGCAAGCATTAACTAGGCATCACCTGGCCCTCTGAACCCCTTGACCGGGGAGCGTCCCAACGGCCCATTGGCGGGCGAGGAGCCCAGGTGGGAAGGTCCTGCGGGCGTCGGACCATCCACCTCAACGCGACCCCGGAGGGCGTCTCTGCGCTCCCCAAACCAGTCCCTTATAACAGCGGGGTCCATGGAGAAACCGAGCATCCCAATGACGGAAGAGTCACCCGGCCTGCCGGCCGCCGGCGGACCCGAGGCACCGCCCGAAACCCCCGCGGAGGACGTGCCTGACCCGTTGCCCGAGACGGCTCGGCCGTCCGGAACCGAGGCCCCCCAAAACGAGCCCGCGCGCACCAGCAATGGATCGTCGCACGGAGCCGCGCCGGCGTCCGCCGTCACCGTGTCGGCCGCGACGATCCCGGTCAACGACTGGATCCAGACGCAGGACTTCGAGACCACGTCGGACATCCACGTACCCGACAAGCTCCTGGACCAGGTCATCGGCCAGGATCACGCGGTCACGGTTGTGCGCAAGGCCGCCGAGCAGAAGCGGCACGTCATGCTCATCGGCGAGCCCGGCACTGGCAAGTCCATGCTGGCCCGGGCCATGACCGAGTTCCTGCCCAAGGAGGAGCTCGAGGACATCATCGCCTACCCGAACGCCGAGGACCAGAACACGCCCCGCATCCGGGTCGTGCCGGCGTCCAAGGGCAAAGAAATCGTGGACGCCCAGAAGTTCGAGGCGCGCAAGCGTCAGGAACAGCGCGGCTTCATGATGATGATGATGATTCTCACGGTCATTGGTTTGGCCGCCTTCATCGCCATCAGCTACCGCGATCCGATGTACGCCATCTGGGGTCTGCTGATTGCCGTCCTGATTTTCTTCATTTTCCGGTCCCCTTCGATGAACCGGACGAACCAGATGGTTCCCAAGCTCCTGGTCACGCATGACCAGGACGAGGCGGCGCCGTTCATCGACGCTACCGCCGCCCACAGCGGCGCCCTGCTGGGCGACGTGCGGCACGACCCGTTCCAGGCGGGCGGCCTGGAGACGCCGGCGCACGACCGTGTTGAGGCGGGCGCGATCCACAAGGCGCACAAGGGCGTGCTCTACATTGACGAGATCAACACCCTGGCCCTGCAGTCGCAGCAGCACCTGCTGACGGCGATTCAGGACAAGAAGTTCCAGATCACGGGCCAGTCCGAGCGCAGTTCGGGCGCCATGGTCAAGACCGAGCCCGTTCCCTGCGACTTCATCCTGTCGGCGGCGGGCAACCTGGACGCCTTGCAGGGCATGCACCCCGCGCTGCGCAGTCGTATCCGCGGCTACGGGTATGAGGTGTACGTCAACGACAAGATGGACGACACCGAAGACAACCGGAAGAAACTCGTCCGCTTCGTCGCGCAGGAAGTGAAGAAGGACCGCAAGATCCCCCACTTCGACCGTACCGGCGTCGCCGAGATCATCCATGAGGCGCAGCGCCGGGCCGGCCGCAAGGGCAAGTTGACCCTGCGGCTGCGTGAACTGGGCGGCCTTGTGCGCGTGGCCGGCGACTTGGCCCAGGAGGAGGGCGCCGAGGTGGCCACCCAGGACCACGTCATTCGCGGCAAGAGCATCGCTCGCTCGCTGGAGCAGCAGATCGCCGACCGCGGCATCGAGCACAAGCAACAGTACAACCTGATCCGGACGACGGGCGCCTTCATCGGTGTCGTCAACGGCCTGGCCGTGTTCAGCGCAGACCCGAGCATGTCTGAGTTCTCCGGCATCGTGATGGAGATCGATGCGCAAATGGCGCCGGCCTCCAGCCGGGGCGAAGGCAAGATCATCGCGACCGGCAAGCTCGGTGACATCGCCAAGGAGTCGGTGCTCAACATCAGTGCCATCGTCAAGCGCTACCTGGCCGAGGACGTGTCGAATCATGACGTTCACGTCCAGTTCGTGCTGGCCCACGAGGGCGTCGAGGGCGACTCGGCGTCGGTTTCCATCGCGACGGCGGTGCTTTCGGCGCTGACCAAGACCCGCGTGCGCCAGGATGTTGCCATGACCGGCAGTCTCAGCGTTCATGGCCTCGTGCTGCCCGTTGGCGGTGTGACGGCCAAGATCGAGGCGGCCGCCAAGATCGGCATCAAGAAGGTGCTGATCCCGGCGGCCAACGAGATCGATGTGCTCATTGAGGACGAGTACGCGGAGTCGGTCGTCGTGGTTCCCTGCGACACCCTCCACGATGTGCTTGAGCACGCGCTGGTCGACTCCGCCGCCAAGACGGAGCTCCTCGACAAGCTGAGTGTGCTGGAGGAGGGCTTGGCGGGCGGCCCGACACCGCCGCTTCCCATTGCGCCGCAGCCGGGACGCGCCGAGGGATGACGCGGGTCGCCAAGCTAGAATAGTCCTACGCCTTTGGGATGAGCAAGCAACCATGCATGGACTCGTCGTGGGCCGCTTTCAGCCTCTGCACCGAGGCCACGCGGCCTTGATCAAGGCGGCCGTGGAGGACTGCGTCAACGTGACGGTGGGCATTGGTTCAAGCAACGCCCCCCAGAACCTGCAGAACCCCTTCAGCTTCGAAGAACGTCGCCAGATGCTTGAGGCGTCCTTTCCGGGAATCCGCGTGATCGCGATTCCGGACATCCACGATCCCCCCCGCTGGGTGGATCACGTGTTGGAGATCACGGGGCCCATCGATCGCGCCTACGGGAATGACCCACGGACGCTGGATCTGTTCGAGGACGCGGGGGTCCCCGTGCGCCGGCCGGGCATGGTGCAGCGCGAGCAGTTCGAGGCGAGTACCGTACGCATGCAGATGGCCGAGGATGACGTGGCGTGGCGCAAGGCGGTGCCGCCAGGCGTCGTGGCCGTTCTCGATGCGATCGAGGCCGGCAAGCGGCTGCGGCTGCTGGAAGCTCGTGCGTGAGGCCGGTGGCTTCGTCCACCAGGGTCTTACGCGGGATGGGCCTCGCTGCCCCGTGGCCGCGTTCTCTGGGGTGAAGCCGTGCTGAAGCCGCCAACACCCGCTGCGGTGGTTGAGTTGTTGCGCCAACGCGCTTGGCGCGTCGCGGTGGCGGAGAGTTGCACGGGCGGGCTTCTGGGCGGTGCGATCACGAGCGTCCCCGGCGCCAGCGACGTGTTTCCAGGCGGTGTCATCGCCTATTCTGACGCTGTCAAGGAGGCGCTTCTGGGGGTTTCCCCGGCTTTGCTGAGCCAGCACGGCGCCGTGAGCGCCGCGGCCGTTGAGGCCATGGCGCACGGCGTGCGCGACCGTTTGGGTGTCGAGGTCGGTGTCGCGATCTCCGGGATTGCGGGCCCGACGGGCGGGACCAGCAGCAAGACGATCGGGACCGTTTGGATCGCCGTTATCGGGCCCGAGCACCTGATCACGGTTCACCGCTACCTGTTTGAGGGCGGCCGGGGCGAGGTTCGCCGCCTGGCGGTGGATGCGGCGCTGGGGCTGCTTGCAGGCAACTTGGAAGAGGCCGTCGCCGATATCGAGGGAACCTCCCAGGCCCGCTAGGCCACGTCCCCGAGGCGCAACGACCTACTGGCCGTAGCGCCCCTCATCACACGCGGCTCCACCGCGCGGTCCCCGAGGCGCAACGGCCTACTGGCCGTAGCGCCTCTTCCTTTGTTGGAACTCCCAAATGGCGCGCAGGAACTCCAGTTTGTCGAGGTTTGGCCAGTAGACGTCGGCGAAGTACAACTCGGCGTACGCCGCCTGCCAGAGCAGGAAGTTGCTGATGCGCTCCTCGCCACTGGTGCGGATGATGAAGTCGGGGTCGGCGAGGTCGCCAGTGTACAGGCGCTGCTGGATGGTGTCGGCCGTGACATCCTGCGCCCGCAGGGTTCCGTCGCGCACCTCGCGGGCGATGCGTTGCACGGCGTCCACGATTTCCTGGCGGCCGCCGTAGGCGATGGCCACGTTGAAGTGGAACTGATCGTAGTCGGCCGTTCGGTCCATGGCGAGTTGCGCGGCCTCCTGGACCGAGGCTGGCAGCATTTCGAGGTGGCCGATGGCGCGCACGCGGATCTTGTGTCGGTGGACCCGCTCGTCCTCTGCCATGGACCGGAAGTTGCGCTCGAACAACTCCATGAGGAGCTCCAGTTCGGGGCCCGCGCGCTGGAAGTTCTCCGTGCTGAACGCGTACACGGTCAGGATGCGGATGTCGAGCTCAAGGCACCAGTCGAGGACCGTTTCCAGCCGCTGGCGGCCGGCGACGTGGCCCATGCTGACATCGGCCAATCCGAGCACCTGGGCAAAGCGGCGGTTGCCGTCCATGATGATGCCCACATGGTTCGGCACGGCTGCCTTCTTGATGCGGTCCTCAAGGCGCCGGGCCCGGATGCGGTCCAGCCGGCTCACCACGCTCCAGGCGAGGCGGCTGTTGGCGACGCGGGACGCTGGGCCACGGATGGCGCGGTAGCGCAGGAGGAGCTTGGCCAGGTCGTCCAGCTTGCGCCCCGCCCGGCGCTCCATCTCCTGTACCCGGTTCCCCACGCGCCGGCCACGCGCGCACCGGTATTCAAACGAGACGTGACGGGCCACGGTGGCGTTCGTCTGGACCGCCGGGGCCGGCGGAGGCGACCCGTCGACTTCTTAAGCAGCGCCCCCCGTGCAATTTTTTGCCAACTCCGGTTGGTGGGATTGATTAAAATGAACAAGCTCGCCATTCTGGGCGTCGCGGCTCTCATGCTGCTCGTCGCCCCCTCGGCCACCGCTGCCCAGTGCACCGACTCCGCCGCCGACGCCATCGGCCCCATCTACGCCACCCAGGACGGCTACTTCTACGCCGAGACCAACGGTGCCGCCGGCCTGCAGCGCGGCGACTCGGACCTGCCGTACGGCGAGGGCTGGGAGCTCGACGGCTGGACCGGTTGCACGGACCCCGACCAGGTCATCTTCTAAACGAGCGGATATCGTTTCCCCCTTTTCTTCCCCAATTTCTATTTCTTTTTGTAGCGTTCCAATTCCTTGGCCCCGCGGCCGCTCCCGACTGCTGACGCCGGGACCCGGTTGCCTCGCCGGCAAGGCGCAGCCACAGACCTGGGCGCGGCGACATGGTTACCCCAGGGCCTCCTGGGGCGCCGTCGCGGGTGAGCTCGCCACGCACGGCGATCCGCCTCGGCCCCGCCACACCCGCCGCTCGTCGCCTCGTGGCGCCCCGGCGACTCCCCGCTGCGCAGGCGGAGGCCGGCGCGGGGGCATGGGGGTGACCGCAGGCCTCTTATCCTCCACCCCGCGTCCGATGGGTTGCCAACCTCGGTTGGTGGGATTGATCAAAAATGAATAAGTTGGCTATCTTCATGATCGCCGGTCTCCTGAGCGCTGCTCCGGCCGTTGCCCTGCACGGCGACGGATGCACCGCCACGGACGCCTCCGACATCGCCGGCACCGTCTACGTCCACCTCAGCTCCGCTGACGGCCTGGAGTACTACTACCTGGAGAGCGGCGCCAAGGCCGGCCTGCAGCCCGGTGCCTACAACGACGTTTGGGGCTGGGACGAGGGCGCAGACTACACGCTCTGCTCCACCGACGAACAAGACATCCTTGTCTTCTAGAACCTTTTCGGACTCTTCTTTTCCCTTTACTCTTCGTTTTTTAGTGATGACCTGACGGCAGCGGCAGCGAGCCAACGTGGTTTCACTGGCCTCCCCGCAGCGGCCATCACGAGCCACGCGGCTGGGGGTCTGTGGACGGATCGACCGGCGGGCCGGAGCGGGTCATCTTCCATGTCGACATGGATGCGTTCTACGCCGCCGTCGAGGCCCGCGACCGGCCCGAACTGGCCGCCGTCCCCGTGGTCATCGGTGCCGACCCGCGTGGCGGCCGCGGCCGCGGCGTGGTATCCACGGCCAACTACCCGGCCCGGCGCTTCGGGATTCGTAGCGCGATGCCGATCTCCGAGGCCTACCGACGCTGCCCCACGGCCGTGTTCCTGCGGCCCAGCTTCAACCGCTACCGGGAGGCCAGCCGCGCGGTGATGGAGGTTCTCGCCGACTACGCCGACACCCTCCAGGTGGTCGGCATGGACGAGGCATACCTGGATGTCACCGACGCTTGCGGCGGCGACTTCGAGCGGGCGCGTGGCTTTGCCCGTAGCCTCCAGGCCGCAGTACGCCGCGTGACGGGCCTCTCCTGTTCCGTGGGCGTTGGGCCCAACAAGTCGGTGGCCAAGGTGGCCAGCGACCACCGCAAGCCGCACGGCGTCACGTGTGTTCGGCCCGGCGACGTGCGGTCCTTCCTGGCGCCGCTGCCGACGCGGGCCATCAACGGCTGTGGCCCGAGAACCGTGGACCGGCTGGCCGAGTTGGAGATCACGACCGTCGGCCACCTGGCGGAACAGGATCCCGACAGCCTTGAGGTCCACCTGGGCAGCCACGGCCGCTGGCTTTGGGCCGTTGCCCGTGGCATCGACGGCCGGCCCGTCGTCGCCGACCGCGGCCCCGCCAAGAGCATCGGCAACGAACGAACGTACCTGCGCGACGAGGCGGACCCCGACAAGGTGCTCGCGACGGCGACCGGGCTCCTGGAAGAACTCCTCAAGACCGCTGGCCGGCGGTCCCTGGCGTTCTCGACGCTCAGCGTCAAGCTCCGGTACTCCGACTTCACAACCCTGACGCGGGCCGACACGAGCCTGGCGCCCATGGACGCGGCGGATCCGGACGCGTTGGCGACCACGGGGGCACGGCTGGAGGCCCTGTTGTTGCCGTTGCTGGACAGCCGACCCGTGCGCCTCGTTGGCGTGCGCTTCCAGGGCCTCACCGCCTGCCGGCAGCGGACCCTGGCGGGTTATGGCGTGCGCGTGGAGGCCCGGCGGCCATGCGGCCGGCGCGGGGCACGCCCCACGGGGGCTCCACGTCAGCAAACAATCGTCCCCGTGCGCCGGCCCGCGTTCCTGGCGGCGCCCTAGGCGAGGCTGGCGTGCCCGAACTTCACGCTGAAGTCGTCGCACCAGACGATGACGCTAGCCCAGTTGGTGCCCGCCCCGGGGGGCAGCGGGACGTTGAACGTGCCTCGCAGCGTGGCTTGGCCGTCCTCGGCGCCGTCGGGCACGGGAACGCGCAGGACGGTGCCGGCGTTGTAGTCGCCGCCGTCGTCGGTCGAGACGTAGAAGTAGACGTCCGGGCCGCTGGTGGCCTCGTAGTTTTCGAAGCGCAGGAACGGCCCCTCGGCGGCATCGTACAGGGTAACCGTGCCGGAGACCTTGTGGAGGGAGTCGGCGCCCCGGAACGCACCCGTGGCCAGCGCCGTCAGGGTTGGATCCGACCGATCCAGATCTTCGTTGACATCGGTGGTGCCCTTGGGCCCGAACAGGTCCCAGGCGAACCAGGCACCGATGGCCAGCGCCGCGATCGCCGCCACAATCAGGACGCTCCGATTCATGCCCGGGCACCCGGCACCCGGCGTACAAACGTGTTGTCGCGGGTCGGCTACGGTCGCGCCGCGGGTGGCCTCTGGCTTCGGTGCCCTCTTGAACGGGTCGCTCCTCGCGCCGCCGTCCATGGAGCCGCTAGCCGCCGCCGACCTGGTTCGGGACGCAGCCCGCCGCAGCACCCTGCACTTCCGCAATGGGTTGCCGATGATTGCCAGCGAGAACATCGTGTCGCCGCGTGTCCAGGAGATGCTGGTCACGGACCTGCACGGGCGTTACGCCGAGGGGATGCCCGGCAAGCGCTACTACCAAGGCTGCGACTTCTTCGACGAGATCGAGGCGGCCGGCATCGCGCTCGCCGAGGAGGTGTTTGGCGCCAGCTTCGCCAACATCCAGAGCACCAGCGGCACGAACAGCAACCTGGCGGCGCTCAAGGCGCTCACGAAGCCCGGCGACGCCATCACGGCTGTCTCGACGGCCGACGGCGGCCACATCAGCCACGCCCCCATGGGAGCCGTCGGCATGCGCGGCTTGGACCTGCACACGTACCCGTGGATCGAGGAGGACATGACCATCGATGTCGATGCGGCGGTCAAGCTCATCCACGATGTGAAGCCCAAGCTGGCCCTGTTTGGCCAGTCCATGATCCTGTTCCCGACGCCCATGGACGAGGTGGCGGCTGCGGCCAAGGAGGAGGGCGGCACGGTCATGTACGACGGCGCCCACGTGCTTGGCCTGATCGCCGGCGGCGAGTTCCAGGACCCCCTGCGCGAGGGGGCGGATGTGATGACCGGCAGCAGCCACAAGACCTTCCCCGGCCCCCAAGGGGGCTTCGTTTTGTCCAGTAGCGATGACGCCAAGTTCAACCGCCGGCTCAACAGCGGTGTTTTCCCGGGCGTGTGCAGCAGCTACCACCTGCACCACGTGGCCGGCAAGGTCGTGGCGCTGGCGGAGTTCAAGGCGTTCGGCCGGGATTACGCCCGCGACATCGTCGCCAACGCGAAGGCCCTGGCGGCCGCCCTGGCGGCGCGGGGCTTCGACGTGCTGGGAGAGGCGCGGGGTTACACGGCGAGCCACCAGGTCGTGACGCGCCACGGTGACTCGGACAGCGGCGCCGGCGCCAGGGCTGCACAGTCGCTGGAGGACGCGGGCATCGTGACCAACATGAACATGCTCCCCGGCGACACGAAGCCACTCCACCCCAGCGGCCTCCGACTCGGCGTGCAGGAGTTGACGCGCGTCGGCATGGGCCGCGACGAGATGGATCAGGTCGCCGGCTTCTACGAGCGCGTGCTGCTCAAGGGCGACGAGCCCGCCGCCGTGAAGGCCGACGTGGCCGCCATGCGCGCCGGATTCCAGGCCGTGCGGTACTGCTTCAACGACGAGCAGCTTGGCGGCTACGAATTCCACGAGTTGGCCGGCGCTTGACGCGCATCGCCATCACCGGCACCCCGGGGGTCGGCAAAACCACCCTGGCCCGCCTTGCCGGCGAGCGCCTGGGCTGGCACATCGTCGATGTCAAAGAGTGGGCCCACCAGACCGGATGCGTCGTGGGCCGTGACGACCAGGATGACGCCGACGTGATCGATGTCGACGCGCTGGCGGACCTCGTTCCGGATGACGACGGTTCGACGATCGTCTACGAGGGCCACCTCAGCCACCTGCTCGAACTGGACGTCGCGTGGGTCATCCGCTGCGACCCGAGCGTGCTCCGGGGGCGACTGGAGGCGCGGGGCTACCGGCCGGAAAAGGTGTTGGAGAACCTGGAGGCGGAGGCGCTGGACTTGATTCTCCAGGAAGCAATCGAATACAGCGGGCGCGTGATCCAGTTGGACGCCACCGCACGAAACCCCGAGGAACTGGTGTCGGCATTCGCCGAACGGACAACCGATGCTTTCAAGGGCGATTCCATCGAACCGGTTGACTGGAGCGACCAGCTCCCCCTTCGGTGACCATCTTGGTTCTCGACAACTACCGATCGACCCTGGACTGGTGGCTCGTGCCGCTGGCCAAGGCCCTGCGCGGCATCAACCCGAACACGATCACGTGGATCAGCTTCGCCTTCGCCATCGCTGGCGGCCTGGCGTTCTGGCAGTCCGGCCCCGACCGGCTGGCATGGCTCTACGTTGCGTGCGGCTGCGTGGTGTTGAACGGCGTGCTCGATGTCTTGGACGGCAAACTGGCCGTGATGACGGGCAAGGTGAGTCCCAAGGGCGACTACCTGGACCACGCGATCGACCGCTTCAGCGACGTGTCGTTCATCGCCGGTATCGCGTTTAGCCCGTGGGCGAGCGTCGAGATCGGCCTGGCGGCGCTGGCCGGCACCCTGCTGACCAGCTACCTGGGCACCCAGGCGCAGGCGGTCGGAATCGGTCGCAACTACGGCGGACTGCTCGGGCGGGCCGACCGGATGATTCTCCTGATGGTCATGCCCGTCGTGCAGGCGCTGCTATCGTTCTTCGAGGTGCGGACCTCTTACGAGCCCTGGTTCGGATCCGTGCTCGAACTGCTGCTGATTTATTTCGCGGCGGTCGGTTTGCTGACGACGATCCAGCGCTTCGCGGCCGGTCTGCGGGCCTTTGACGAGCGGGGACAGTTGAAGTAGCCGTAGCCGCCACCACCGGCGTTCACGCTCCCGGTCGCCGACGACCCCCGGGCCTGCCGCGACCGCGTGCCCGCAACACTTAATCCGGGCCCGCCCGCGTGCTGGCCATGCGTTGCACCGTCGGCCTCCTCATCGTGGCGTTCCTGCTTCCCACCGTGACCGCCAATCCCGGTTTCGCCCCGGCGGACCACGACCACCCCGACCCCGGCGTCAGCGCCAGCTTCCCCCTGTTTCCCCAGCACGGCGAGGTGGTCTCGGCGCTCCGGGGCCACGCGGACCATCCCTGGGTGACGCTGCACGAGCTCGGCGCCTCCTCGTCGGGGGAGCCGATCCTGCTGGCCGAGGTCGTCCGGGACGACAGCGCCGTGCCCCGCGAGGAGCGCGTGGTGACGCTACTGCTGACCCAGCAGCACGGCAACGAGCCGGCCGGCACGCCCGCGGTGCTGGCGCTCCTGGACGACCTTCTCTCCGGGTCGCCCCTGGCGGACCAACTGCACAACCAGGTGCTGCTGGTACTCCCGATGGCCAACCCCGACGGCGCGGCCGAGGAGCAGCGGCACAACGCCCGCGGAACGGACCTGAACCGGGACCACATCGGACTTTACGAGCCGGAGACCCAGGCGATCCACCGTGCGTTGCAGATGTGGGACGTGCACGTGGCCATGGACCACCACGAATACGGCGGCCAGGGCCTCGGCAACCCCGCCCCGGTGCGTGTGTACGATTACGACCTCACGACGCTGTTCCCGGTCCACGAGAGCGTGCGCGAGGCCACCCTCGACAAGGCGCGCGCCCTGATGTACGACGGCATCTGGCCCGCCGCCGAGGCAGCCGGCTACTCGGCCAACGAATACGGCGAGCAAACCGTGGCGGGGATGCCGGTGCAGCAACTGGCCGGCGGCCCGGACCCTGGCATCCTGCGCAACAACTTCGGCCTGCACAACATCGCCGGCCTGCTCGTTGAGACCCGCATCGACGCGTACCCCAACCCGTTCCACGACGCCGAGCGGCGCATCGACATCCACCGCGTCGTCATGGACGCGACCCTGGAGTATGCCAGCGCGCACGCCCAGGGCTTCATGGATGCCAAGCGCGCCAGCGAGCGCGCCAACACCGTGGCGCCGCTGCCGGTCTACGTGGAGGGCGAGTCCACCGGCCGGGTTCCGACGCATTACCTCATCCAGGACTTCGACCGGCTGGGCCTGGTGGCGGGTTTGCAAGGCTTCGAACAACCGGATCTGGACGGCGAGCCGGCGTTCGCCACGGCCCAGGCCAAGGGCGGACTCCTGTCGGCCACCTTCAACCCCGCCAGCAGCCGGGCCGAGGGTAGGGTCATCCTGGTTGACATCGCGCAGACTAGCTACACGACAACGTACACGGTACCGGTCCCGGGCGTCGGGGCCCTCGGCCTGGCGTTGGCGGCCCTGGCGCTGGTGGCTCGGCGCGGGCGAGTCTAGCTGAGGCGCAGGGACACGGCGACCCCGTCGCGCAGTGGCAGGATCGTGGTCAGGTAGCGCTCGTCGGAGAGCGCCAGCCGGTTGTATTCGAGAACACCGGCGGTGGCGGCGTCCGGAACGTCATCCTCGCCGCCGTCGGCCTCGCTCTCCGCCTCGGCGGGCACGGCCTTTCGGGCGACCTTGCCGCTCCAGAGCGTGTTGTCGGTGATGATCATGCCACCCACGCGGACCCGCTCGGCCGCCAGGCGCCACGCGTCCGGGTAACCCTCCTTGTCGATGTCGATGAACACGATGTCCCACGGCCCGCCGTCAAGCAGGTTGCGGGCGTCGCCCACGCGGAAGCGGACGCGTTCGACCATGTTGGCCCGCGCAAGCCATTGTCTTGCCTCCTCGCTCAGGTTGGCGCTGCCGTCCGTGTGGACCACGCGCCCCTCGGGGCCCACGGCGCGCGCGAACCAGACCGTGGAGTAGCCGAAGCCGCTGCCCATCTCGAAGATTTGGCGGGCTCCGATGGAGCGCGCCAGTTGCTCGCAGAGGCGGCCGACGAGCGGGCCAATGATGGGGAAGCCCCGTTTCTTGCCCTCGCGCTCCATGGCCAGAAGCACCGCGTCGGGGGCGGGCAGGTTCTCGTACAGGTACGCCTCGATGGCGGCGCTGACGATCGGGGTCACGGGTGGCCCATGGCGCCGCCGCCGGTCAAAGGTTCGCATCCCAGCCAACGCCACCGTCCGGCTGCGCGGCCAGGGCGTGGTCTCGAACGGCCGGGGACGCGGGGCCGCGTTCGCTGACCCAGGTGGTGACGAGCCCCGCGGCGCTGAGGTCGAAGACAGGGTTGCGGCATCACTCGGGGTGCTCAGGCCCCAGCGCCGCTTCGAGGCGTTGGCGCATGTCGGCCGTGTGGGTGCCATCCCAGTACGTCCGGCCGCACGCCGGGCATTGCCGGGTCGCTGCGGGGGCGGCCTCGGCGTGGCCCGGCGGAACCGTCGCGGTGCCGGCGTTCTGGAGTTCGCCGTTGCAGTCGGGGCAACGCATGAAGCGGCTGCTTACGGCGTCGAGGCCCAGGCCGTCGACCACTTCGGCAAGTTGTTTGAGGGGGTCCGAGGCGTGAATGAGGACCACCCGGGCCGGCCGTTGGGGCATGCCGCGGTCGCGGGTGAGCAGGATTCGGTGCGCCTCGTGGGCCCGCTGGGCGAGCGCCTGGTCCGACGCGTCGCCGCCGTCGATCAGCGTGTCGTAGCCCAGGATGCGGAGCCAGAAGCCGAGCCGGCCGAGCATGGCGTCGGCGAGGAAACGAGGGGGCGCGTCGACGGGGCGCTTCACCTGGGGGGACTGACCCACCACGCAAAAGGTATTTTGGGAGAATCTACGTAACTTAGCTGGCACTTGCATGAATGCGGCGATCAAACGTAAGAAAGTCACGCGCGTCGGCAGCGGCGCTTTCAGCATCTACCTCCCCAAGAAGTGGATCGACAGTTGGCTGCCCGAACAGCAGGAGGATCGTCAGGTCGACCTCCACCAGATCGCCGACTCCCTCCTGGTCGTCCCCGTCCTGCGCGACCGCAGCCTCAGCCGCGACATGCCCGACGACCACGACCTCATCCTGGCGACACTCCTCTCCGCCTACCTGCAAGGCCACGTCCAGGTCCGCCTGCGGCCCGCCGACGGCGCCTTCGACACCGCCACCATCACCGACGCACGCGACCTGCTGCGCCACCTCGACGAACGCCTGCTGGCCACCTGCACCGCCGAAACCATCGGGTACGACCTGCAACCGAACCTGCCACCCCCGGCAGCGACAGGCCAGGATCTCCTCAACGTCCTCGGCGCCAAGGTCCGCGAAGTCCTCGTTCTCGCCGCCGAGGCCGTCGAGGCGTACGGAACCGACCCCGAACGCACCCTGCACGCCCTCAAGCTCCTGCGCTCAACCCACGAGGAAGACGTCAACCGCCTCTTCTACCAGGCCGTGCGACTCGTCGCCAACATCGAACTCCCCCTGCAAAGCGTCACCGACTTCCAGTTCCTCGACCTGCTGGCATCCAACCTGCAACGCATCTCCGACGACGCCGCCCACATCGCCCAAGTCATCCTGCGCGACTACGGCCTCGAGCCACACCACCTCGACTACCCCCGCGACCACCTCCTCGAAAAAATGGGACAAATCGAGCCGCCATCACCGCTCGTGCGTGCCTTCGTGCGGGCCAACCAGCGGGCCCTCGTGGATTCCCAAGGCCTCGTCGCCGGCATCCTGGAGACGCTGCTCAAGGGCGACCTGCCCGGCGCGCAGGCGCAGGTGCGCGCCGTCGCCGACACCCAAGCCAAGCACCAGGAGCGACTGTTTGCGACCATCATGGAGCACTGGGGCGACGCCACCGACCCGGCCAAGGCCCAACGGGGCTTCACCGCCTACCAGATCTCCACGCCCATCGCCGGCCTCTTCGGCAACCTCGGGGTTTTCGGACGCCACGGCATCGCGCTCATCGCCGCCTCGGACCAGCCGCTCGGGCGGTAGGGCCAAGCGCGCGCGCCCGCTGCGCCACCTGTGAGTGGGCTAAACACGATCCTCAACGTCGGCGGACGTGGCTGGGACTGTAATCAGTTTCTCGTCAAAGACCCCTCCAGCAACGCTTTTGACCTCGTGGACGCCGGCCACGGGCTCGACTGGGATGCCGTACTCGCCAACGTCCGCAAGGTCATCGATCCCGCCCGCGTCCGCTCAGTCGTCGTCACCCACGAGCACCTGGACCACGTCAACGGCCTGCCCAAATGGCGGGAAACGGGCGCCCAACTGGTGGCACCCCGCGGTGTCGCGGCCAAGCTGGAGGCCGGCCACGACCCCACGTCGGCCCAGTTCGGCTTCGACATCCCCCGGCTCAGCGTTGACCGCGTCGTGGGCGACGGCGACCACGTCGAACTCGGCGGCGCGGCCCATGAAGTGCTGGAAACGCCCGGCCACAGCCCCGGCAGCGCCTGCTACTGGCACCCCGACGACGGGACGCTCTTTGCCGGCGACACCCTGTTTGCCGGCGGCGGTATCGGTCGCTTCGACTTCCCCGACGGCGACGTCGGCCTGCTCTACGAGTCGATCCTGCGCCTCAGCAAACTACCCGTTCGGGTGCTGCACTCCGGCCACGGGCCCAGCCCCGAGGGCGACGAAGCCAGCCGCAGCGTCGCCGGCAGCCTCGCCTACGTCAAGGCCTGCGTCTGAGGGGCCCCGGCACCAATGGCGACAACTGCTGCCCGGCGCGGCGTAACCGTGATGTGCCGGGATCTCGTGTGCGGCACATGGCCGAGCGACTCTCTGCAACCGGGTTCGTCGGGCTCGTCCTATGGATCGCGGCGGCCGTCGGAGGCGTGGATAGCGCGGAGGGACCCGCATGGACCCATGCGGCTCCGGGGGAGGGGCCCCAGGTTCACGAAGGCGGCTCCATCGACTTCCGTGTCGTGTGCGAGGACGCCGACGGGGATCTCGAGGTCGTGGAATGGTTTCGCGATGGGGAATTCGTTGCCAGCGAACAGGACACCGGCGCCAGTATCGACGCGGATCAAACCATCTTCTTCCAGGATCTTGGGACGCGAGAAGTTCAGTCTGTCTGCCGGGATGTTGCCGGCAATAGCGTGGGGCACACCTGGCGCGTCGAGGTGCGGGCGGCCGGCGAACCCCTGGCCGACGCAGGGCCCCCGGGCGCGCCTGATCTGGAGGGCCGTGACCATCCGGGGCACTGGTTGGACACGGTGTACCTCGTCACGGGTACGCTCGCCAGCTTGGCCGCGCTCGTCACGCTCGCCTTGCACTTTCGCCGGCGGCCGTAGCCGCCCAGCTCAGTACTTCCAGGGGTCGGGGCCGGTGGCTTCCTGCCGTTGCCTGCGCCACTTGTCCAGCGGATCCTCGTCCAGCTCCACCTCGTCCTCGCCCGGAAGCAGCTTGAGCACGGCGGCGCGAAGCTCGTCCAAGCCCTCGCCGGTAACGGTGCTGATCTTCAGGCGGTCCGATTCCGACTTCCAGATGTCCGCCTTGGTTTCGGCGACGATCACGGGGATGCCCCCCATGTCGCGGCGCACCTGCTCCAGGAGCTTCTCCTGTTGCTCGCGGCCATACCCAGACGTTTCCGTCGGGTCCAGCAAGAACAGGACGGCGTCGGCGGCATGGCGCAGGGCCGCCACCGCGTGGCGCTCCACATCGTTGCGGTCCTCGTCGGGGCGGTCGAGCAAACCCGGCGTGTCCACGATCTGGTATTGCGTGGGCTCGCCCTCGCGGTACTCGATCTGGAAGTGGCCCACATCCGCGCTCTTGGTCGTGAAGGCGTACCCGGCGATCTCAGGCTTGGCATTGGTCCACTTGGCCAGCAGGCTGGACTTGCCCACGTTGGGGTAGCCCGCGATCACCAAGGTCGCGAAATCGGGGCTGATCGTCGGCAGCACCCGGACGCGGTCGCGAGCGGCGGCCAGCACGGCAAGGGCGCCGTCGATCTCGTTGACGATGGACGACACCCGCCCCACGAGCGCCTTGTGAATCTGGAAGTGGCCATCCATGTCGCGGATGCGCATTTGGCGCTCGGCCGACTCCTGGCCCAGCCGCTTGATCTTCTCCGCCGCCCAGTCGACACTGCCGAGCGCTTGGCGCAACTGGTCGAGGCCGACCATGATGTCGAGCACCTCGCGGGGGTAGTTGCGCAGGCCGTCCAGGTTCGGGAACGCCGTCACGTAGCGATTCAGCGTTTCGTAGACCGTATCAGACAGGCTGGCCATGCGGGCAGCCAGCGTCTTGCGGACCCGATGGTACTTGACCGGGTCCTGGATTTCGATCTTGGCAGCCCGCGCGAAGGCTTTGTCCAGGATCTCCTGGGCGGTCATGATGGTGGGCACCCGCTCGAGCACGGCTTCGCCCACGAGGCCCCCCTTTTAAACACCGTCCCCGCCAGACACGGGTCCGCAGGCCCCCTGACCCCCCGAGCCCCGCAAGGGTGGCCCCCCGGGCCGCCGCGCCGCCCCCCGCAGCGTGACGAACAAGGCTGGCATTTGGCAACTTGTCGCTGCGGCCGGCGGGCCCAGCGGCACCCAAGCCCTTGCAGGCATGAAAATCATTTATGATGTAGAAGGCAATGCCACCGCTGGTGTTGAGTTGGTTGGCAGTGCTGCCAGGGGCAGTTAGCTGCGCTCCTCTTTCACCTGGATGTGAAAAATGCGAGAACTTGCTGTAGCTATGGTTGTGTTGTTTGTTGTTGGATTCTCCTCGCCGACGATTGCGTCGGATGGCAGTTCCCTGCGCGACATCAACTACGAATTTATTCTCTCGATGGTCGAAGAGGAAGCCGAAGCCCGCGGCTTCGACTACGACCCGAACATGATCGTTGAGAGCTCGGTCGGAGCCGTCACCCTTGAGGAGGCCATTACCGAGGTCCTGAACGTCGCCGATCTGTACAACATTAACATTGAGGCGATCTACGGATCCCAGTTCATTGCCGGCCAGGGCGACTTCCCCATCAACGGCATGGGCGGCATCGCCCTGTTCCTGGAGCTCGGCATCGGTGGCGGCGGCCTGCCCAGCAGCCTCCGCTGCAGCGAGACGATCCACGAAACCGTCGTCACGACGAACACGCTGAACAAGGCCGCGCCGGCCTTCCTGTTCAGCAAGGACGGCACCGTGAGCAGCGATGCCTCCGAGCACGGCAACGTCATCGGCATCGCCCTCGGTACGGACATCCTGGGTGTCACGTTCGACGCGACGGTGTACGACACGACGATCTTCGCCGGCCCCAACTTCGACGGTGGCTGCGTGACGATCCAGATCTGCATCTGGGGCTTCTGCATCCTGTGGATCTACCTCGACCTGTACCTCGTCAACGGTGAGATCACCGACGACATGGGCACCGGCCTGAAGGGCACGCTGCGCAGCGTGATCTAGGATCGCTTCGACCCTCTTCCTTTCCCCTCAACTAATTTTGTGTGTTTTTATGATCAGGAGCCGGCAGGCCTCGCCGGGTCGTCGCCGGGGCGAAGCGCGATCCAGACATCGTTGACGTTGGTGCGCGTGTTTCCGGTTCGAATCACCTGATTGCGACCGTCCAGGTAGCCGTGGGCGTCGAAGCCCTCCAGGGCCCCGGCGGCTGCAACCGGGTTGTCGAGCCAGGTTCGTGCATTCGCCCAGGCGCCAGCGGCGTCGGTCGATCCGTCCTTGCCGTCGCTGGCGGCAGCCATGAAGACCGTCCGCGGCGCGGTTCTTGCAAGAACGCGTGCGGCGACGAGTGCCGCGTGCTGGGCCCGGCCGCCGTTCGGGGAATCCGGGGCCAGGGCAACCGTGGGCTCGCCGCCGCCGACGAGTGCGGTGGCGCGGCCGGAGGGGAGGGCCTCGGCCGCAGCCAGGAAGGACGCGACCTCATCGTCGATGCGCCCCGCGACACGCTCGCCGTGCAGGAACACCTCGTAGCCGCCGGCGGCCAAGGCGCGGGCTGCCGCATCCACCAAATTGGTGTTGCTTGCCAGCACGTGGTGGGCGATGTCGTGGCAGCCGGGACCGAAGAACGGCGCCGAACCGACGTGTCGCTCGGCGGGGTCGGGCGTGTCAGCCAGCAGCCACACCTGCACCTGCCCGGGGCCGAGTCGGCGCAGGACACGCTCACCCAGGCGGCCGCCCTTGAGTTGTGACAGGGCCGCGCGGGACTCATTCATGGCCTGGATGTCCGAGCCGTCGGCGAGCCAGGCGCGCCACTGGTGGGCCAGCTCTTCGGGCGCAACGCCGTCGACGGGGACTTCAACGCATGCGCTGGCGCCGCCGGAGAGCAGCACGAGCAGCGGCTCCGCGGGATCGATCCAGTCCACCCAGGCCAGCAGGTCGCGGCCGGCCGCCAGCGAAGCCTCGCCCGGGACCGGATGATCCCCCGTTCGCCACGCGAAGGTGTCCACGAGGGTCTCGCGCACGCCACGCGGCGCCACGCCGAAGCCCCTGAACGGCACGCCGCCCTCCACGAGACCCCACAGCATCGCAGGCGCCGCCTTGCCGATGGCAAGCACCTGGATCCGGTTGGGGCGCTCCAGGTCGCCGAGCCAGTCGTCCAACAAGCCCCGGCGGACCGCCGCCTGCACAACGCGGGTGCCGTCGACGGAGGAAAGCCCCAGCAGGAAGGCATCCTGCGCGGCGGCCCAAAGTTCGTCGGCGGTCACCGCAGCCGGACCTCCCGCCATTCGACCCGGCCGGCCTGAACCAGGTCCCGCACCCGCCGCTGCTGTGGGCTCAGCCGGCTGCCGGCGGTCTTGATCTCAACGATGTAAACCGCATCGTCGTCGAATTGCACGCCATCGATCGGGCTGCCAATGAAACGAAACGACTTCGGGTCCCACGGCCACGCGCCCGCCAGCGGCACGAACTGCTCGGCAATCTGGCCGTAGCGAGTCGACTGGCTGCGCTTGGCGCCGTCCAGCGCGCGCAGGCTCCGGCGGGCGCGCAGCCAGGTGCGCAACCACAACAGCCACGAGAAAACGAGCACGGCGGCGAGGCCGACGGCAACCAGACGGAGATCCACGCCTCAACGTGCGCGGGGCGGGTCTTGAACGGTTCGATGGAACGCGGGCGCGTCGCCCGATGCCACGCCAACGGCGCCAGAGCGGGCGCCCGGCCCCCAGACCCGCCGCGACCCCTACCGTCAACAGGTATGGCCTTTTATGAAGGGGCGGGCAGTGCGCGGACCGTGGACTTCCAGCCCTCCGACGAGCATCGGATGATCCGCGACATGGTGCGCGAGTTCGCGCAGACGCGCGTGGCGCCCCTGGCGGAACGCATCGACCAGGAGCATTGGTTCCCCGTTGAGATGCTCGCGGAGATGGGCGACCTGGGCCTCATGGGAATGAATTTCCCCGAGGCCTCGGGCGGCGCCGGTACCGACATGGTGAGCTACTGCATCGCCATCGAGGAACTCAGCCGCGCCTGCGCCTCCACGGGCGTGCTGGTTTCTGTCAACAATTCCCTGGCCGGCTGGCCTCTTTTTACGTACGGCAACGAGGACCAGCATCAGCGCTACCTCACCGACATGCTGAAGGGCCGGCGCACCGGCGCCTACGGCCTCACCGAGCCCCACGCGGGCAGCGACGTCGTGTCCATGGCGACCAAGGCCGTCAAGGACGGCGACGACTACCTCCTCAACGGCCAGAAGCTGTACATCACCAACGCCGGCTTCGCTGAGACGTACATCGTCTTCGCACAGACCGACCCGGCGGCGCGCCACAAGGGCCAGACCGCCTTCATTGTCGAGAAGGGCTTCGACGGCTTCACCATCGGCAAGTCGGAGGACAAACTCGGCATCCGGGGGGCGCCCTGCTGCCCGCTCTTCTTCGAGGACTGCCGCGTGCCCGCCGAGAACATCCTCGGTGACGTTGGCGGCGGCTTCAAGATCGCCATGAAGACCCTGGACGGCGGCCGACTCGGCATCGCCAGCCAGGCGCTCGGCATCGCTCAGGCGGCCTTCGACGCCAGCAAGGCGTACGCGCTGGAGCGGGAGCAGTTCGGCAAGCCCATCGGGGCGACCCAGGCCATCCAGTGGAAGCTCGCGGACATGACGACGCGCATTGACGCCACGCGGCTACTCATCCACCGGGCTGCCCAGCTCAAGGACCAGGGCGCACCGTACAGCCCGCAGGCCTCCATGGCCAAGGTGTACGCGAGCGAGACCGCGATGTGGGCCGCCAGCGAAGCCATCCAGATCCACGGCGGAAACGGTTACACCCGGGACTACCCGGTGGAGCGCCATTTCCGCGACGCCAAGATCACTGAAATCTACGAGGGGACCAGCGAGATTCAGCGCTTGGTCATCAGCAGCCATCTACTCAAGTGAGGACCCATGAGTGACGTTCGAGAACGCCGACGCCAGCACCACCAGGAAACCAAGCGCAAGGAGGTGCCGACCGACCTCGCCCGCAAGGCGATCCTGCCGGCCATCATCATCCTGATCGTGGCCGGCATTGGCGCCGGCATGTACTTCACCGCCAAGAGCGCAGGCGAATGCCCTGGCCACTGGCACGCGACGTACAACGTGTACGTGGACGACGACCGCATGTCCTACCAGCACCGGCAGTACAACCTGGGCGCTGGCGGCGCGACGCCGATGAGCTACCACTTGCACCAGCCGAACGACTACATGATCCACTTCGAGCCGCCGACCGGCGGTTGCATCGAGTTCAGGACGTTCCTGGCCGTGGTCGATACCAAGCTGACGAGCACCACCCTGACGCTGGACGGCGCCCACGCCGACCTGAACCAGGCGGGCGTGTACGAGCCCGAGGACGGCAGCAACCGGACGCTGCACCTGTACCACGCGCCCAACGGCGACGACTGGAAGGAAATCTCCGCCAGCGCCCTCAACAAGCGCCAGTTGCTCGACGGGGAGCGCGTCCTGATCGCCTTCGGCAACTACTCCGAGGCGCGCATCGAGCAGATGCAGGCGGCAGTGCCCTACCCGAGCGGCAGCACGCCGGCAGCCCACCCGGGCGCCTAGCGCGCTCGGGCCGCGGCTCGTCCGGGGCCTCGCGCCCCGTTTCCTTCACCCTTTTCCCGCCCTTTTGCCCCGCCCCTTGGGGTGCCGGGACCACCACCGTTTTTCAGGCTTGGCGCCGCGAACAGAAGTCGTCGAGCAACGCTTCCGCAAGGTCATGGGGGGACATGTCTCCGGCGTGGGCGCGCTCGAAGTGCCGCTCGTACGCGGCTCGCGGGGCGCCCTGGGGCGTGAACACGTGCGAGGCGACCTCTCGTTCGAGCAGGCTTCGCACCTGGCGATCGAGGCGGCGGCGCCGGCGCTCGTCCCAGGCCCCTCCGGCCTGGCTCCACTCCTTGTGCCGCTGGATCGCGTCGGCGAGTTCAACGACGCCTTCGCCCCGGTTGGCCGAGGTTCGAACCAGCGGCGGCCACCAGAAGTCGTCGGTGTCCGGGTGGCCCAGGCTCATCATGGCCTCGACCTCGGCGTGCACGCGGTCGGCGCCGTCGAGGTCGGATTTGTTGACAACGAAAATGTCGGCGATCTCCATGACGCCGGCCTTGACGGCTTGAACGTCGTCGCCGAGGTTGGGCACCAAGACAACGAGGACGGTGTCGGCGAGGCCAATCACATCCACTTCGGCCTGGCCGACGCCGACAGTTTCGACCAGAATCACGTCCTTGCCCAGCGCGTCGAGGACCTTGACGGCGTCAGCCGTGTGCGTCGACAAGCCGCCGAGGGCGCCGCGCGTGCCCATCGAGCGAATGAACACGTCAGGGTCGTTGGAGCGGCCCTGCATGCGGATGCGGTCGCCGAGGATCGCGCCGCCGGTGAACGGGCTGGACGGGTCGACCGCAATGACGCCGACCTTGAGGCCCTGGCGCCGGTAGTGGACGATGAGCTTGTCGGTGAGCGTGGATTTGCCGGTGCCCGGGCTGCCGGTGACGCCGATCACGTGTGCGCCACCCGTCTCGGGGTGCAACTGGTCCAGCACGCGCCGGGCCTCCGGGTCGTCGGCTTCCACGAGGCTGATCAATCGGGCGGCCGAGCGACGCCGGCCGGCGCGGATCCCCTCCAGCAAATCCATGCTAAGCTTCCTGGAGGCGGGCCTTGAAGCGGGGGTGCTCCTCGATGAACGTCACGATTTGGCGCGTGTCGGTGCCGGGGCCAAAGACGGCCTCGATGCCCGAGTCGGCCAGCGCGGATGCGTCGGCATCGGGAATGATGCCGCCGCCGAAGACAACAATGTCCTCGGCGCCTTCGCCCACGAGCATCTCCTTGATGCGGGGGAACAGGGTCATGTGGGCGCCCGACAGGCAGGACAGGCCGACCAGATCGACGTCCTCCTGAATGGCGGCGTCCACGATCTGCTGGGGGGTCTGCCGAAGGCCCGTGTAGATGACCTCGTAGCCTGCGTCGCGCAGGGCTCGGGCGACCACTTTCGCGCCGCGATCGTGGCCGTCAAGGCCTGGTTTTGCGACCAGCACTCGGATGCGCCGTTCCGCCATCAGGTTGCCCAGAAAGTCGATGTATATAACGAGCGAGGGCCGGGCGTGGCCGTGTTGCCGCGTCGCGCGGCCGCGCGAGATGCGCGGGCGGCTCCGCTGCAGGCCGGTTGGTTTGTCAAGAAAACGGAGGGAAGAGGGGGAGAATTCAGAAGGTATTGAATTACTCCGCCGGGGCGGCGGCGCCGAGCACGTAGGGCAGGTCGAAGACGATGCCCCAGAACTCGATGCACCAGAAGTCGGTGCTACCAGCGTAGGCGGTGGGGCCGCCGACGTCGGGCGGCAGGATGCCGGCGCGGTCCAGGATCAGGGTGGCGCCGCCGGTCTGGGACTGGCCGATGTACTCGTAGCCCGCGCCCGGGTACGCTGGGTTGGCGGCGCCAGTCTGGGCGGCGCAGCTGCCGTAGTAGATGGAGAGCAGGAACATGTCTCCGGCCGAGGCTCCGGTGCCGCCGACCATCTGGACGCCGAGGTTGACGTTGTTGGCGTCCATGCGGTCCAGGGCGAGTTCCATAGCTTCGCCGGCCGTGATGGCGGCGCCGTTCAGGGTAGCGGGGGCCGCGGCATCCCAGGTCACGCCGCGGGACTCCAGGTCGTTCATGATCCAGGCGCGGTTCACGTCGCGTGCATCGTTGCCGATGTCGAGGGCCATGGCGGGGATCGTTCCGCCAATAAGCAGCAAGCTTGCAACCAAAATTCCAACCGTTTTCATAGTTCCAAAACCCGTCCCGTAGGACCGATCAGGATCAGTCACGGCAGGTTAATGCGTGCCTCATTGTAACTTTATTATCTAATCTGATTTTGACCGGAATAGGGCAAAAACTCCGCTTTTTGACCGTTTTAAGTCCCAAATCGTTGACGAAAGGCGACGAGGCAAGGGGCAAACCCGATGCAGCGGCCACCCGGCTGGGTGGCACGAGTAAGACCGTAGCATGATGCCGACGCACCGCCCCCGCCGGAGGCAGGACGCGCGCAGGAGCAGCGACGGCGGCGCCGGGCGCATGATGGTTGGGGTGGCCTCGCCCGATTTGTACCAGGCGAGGCCCCCCGAACCGCCCGCCTACTCCTCCTCGGCCGCCGCCACAGACTCGACGACCGCCTCGTCCTCGTCCACCTCACCCGGCGGCAGGATCGCGACCTGCATGACGCGGTCCGACTTGGCCATCCGCATGACCGTCACACCCTGCGTCGAGCGGCCCTGGCGACTCACTTCGCCGACCGGCGTGCGGACGACCATGCCGCTCTTCGTGATCACCAGCATGCTGTCATCCGCGTGCACGGTCCTCGCGGCCACCACGGCGCCGTTGCGCTCGTTCACCACGATGGTGCGAACGCCCTTGCCGCCGCGCCGCGTCAGCCGATAGTCATCCAGGGGGGTGCGTTTGCCGTAGCCATTTTCGGTGATCGTCAAGATCTCCGCCTCGGGCTCGGCCACCGCGAGCGAAACGACCTCGTCGCCCTCGCCCAAGGTGATGCCGCGCACGCCGGCGGCCACACGACCCATGGGCCGCACATCCGATTCGTCGAACCGGCACGCCTGGCCGCGGCGCGTCGCGAGCAGGATGTTGCGCTGCCCGTCGGTCCGGCGGACCCCCAGCAGCTCATCGCCCTCGCGCAACTCGATCGCCTTGATGCCCGTCACCCGCACATGGCGGAACGCCGACAAAGGCGTCTTCTTGACAACACCGCGGCGCGTGGCGAAGAAGAGGAACTGGTTCTCCTCCTCGAAGTCCCGCACCGGAATGATGTTCTCAACCATCTCGCCAGCGTCAAGCTGGATCAGGTTCTGGACCGGCTTGCCCCGCGCCTGACGGCTGCCCACCGGCACGCGGTAACCCTTGAGCCAGTGGACCCGACCAAGGTTCGTGAAGAAGCACAGATAATCATGGGTTGACCCCACCACCGTGCCCAGGACGTGATCGTCCTCCTTCGTCTGGAGGCCCCGCAGGCCCTTGCCGCCCCGCTTCTGCTGGCGGTACGTGTCCAGCGGCATCCGCTTGAGGTAACCCTGTTGGGTCCACGTGTAGATCGACTCTTCCTCGGGGATCAGGTCCTCGGTATCGATGTCGATCTCGCCATCCTCGATGGCCGTGCGGCGGTCGTCGCCGTAGTCGTCGCGGAGCTTGAGCATCTCCTCGCGGATGATGGCGTAAACCTTCGCCGGGTCAGCCAGGATGGCCTGGTACTCGGCGATCTTCACGAGCAGGTCGGCGTGCTCGCCGCGCAGCTCCTGCGATTCGAGGCCCGTCAGCTTCTGCAACCGCATGTCCAGGATTGCCTTCGCCTGGATCTCGCTGAGCGCAAACGGCTCGTAGACGTCGCGGGGGAACAGCGCGCGAACCTCGTCCGGCAACTCCTCCTCACCCATGAGCCGGAGCCGCGCCTGCTCGGCGTCGCGGCTGCTCCGGATCAGCTCGATGACCTCCTCGATGCGGTCGAGGGCCGTGATCAGGCCCTCCAACACGTGGGCCCGCTTCTGCGCCTTGTCCAACTCGAACTCGGTTCGCCGCGTGACGACCTCAAAGCGGTGCTTGAGGAAGACCACGAGCAACTGCTTCAGGCCCATGGTGCGCGGCCGGCCGTCGACCAACGCGAGGTTGTTGACCGAAAACGACGACTGCAACGCGGTGTGCTTCCACAACAGGTTCAGCACCACATCGGTGATGGCGTCCCGCTTGAGCTCAATGACCATCCGCATGCCGCGGCGGTCCGACTCGTCGCGCAGGTCCGAAATGCCCTCGATGACCTTGTCCTTGGCCAGCTCCGCGATGGCCATGAGCAGGTTGGCCTTGTTGACCTGGTATGGAATCTCCGTGAACACGATGCGCTCACGATCGTTGCCCATCTGCTCGATTTCGTGCTTGCCGCGAACAATGACACGGCCCCGGCCCGTCAGGGCGGCTTGCAGGATGCCGGCGCGCCCGTAGATAATGCCGCCGGTGGGGAAGTCGGGGCCATGGACGTACTCAAGCAAGTCGATGGGTTCCACATCCGGTTCGTCGATGACACGGATGGCCGCATCCACCACCTCGCGCAGGTTGTGCGGGGGAATCTTGGTGGCCATGCCCACCGCAATGCCATCCGAACCGTTGACCAGCAAGTTGGGCGCGGCCGCCGGCAGGACGAGCGGCTCCTGACGGCTGCCATCGTAGTTGGGCGCCCAGTTGACCGTGTTCTTGTCGATGTCCGTCAACAACTCGGAACTGATGCGCGCCAAGCGGGCCTCGGTGTAACGCATGGC
>JBFJYU010000004.1:0-29216 GCA_041622435.1 Thermoplasmatota archaeon
CAACGTCGACGCGTTCCTCAGCGGCGGCGAGGGCGTCGTCGATGCCTTGTGCTTCTCCGAGGGTTTCGACTTCGATTTGGCGTCGGATGGCTTCGAGGGCGGCCTCGTCCTCTTCCGGAGTGGCGGTGGGCGGCTCTGGCTCAGCTTCTGGTTCCGGTTCGTCCTCGGGTGCCGCTTCGATGTCGACGCGTTCCTCAGCGGCGGCGAGGGCGTCGTCGATGCCTCGTGCTTCTCCGAGGGTTTCGGCTTCGATCTGGCGTCGGATGGCTTCGAGGGCGGCCTCGTCCTCTTCCGGAGTGGCGGCGGGCTCCGGCTGCTCGCCTACCGGTTCGGGGTCCGCCTCGCCCGGCGCGTCGGGGGCCGCCGGTAGCCGGGTCTCCCCGGCCGCCAAGGCCGCGTCGGCCCGCCTGGACTCGCGCAGCGCCTCATCATCCAGTTCGCGGCGAATGGCACGCAGCGCCTCCTCGTCGGCGTCCAGATCGTCATCCGGGAGCGTGAAGGGGTCGTCGCCTGGCTGGGGCTCGGGGTCGTCCCCGGGCTTCCGGGCGGCCGGTGGTCGCCCCCTGCCACCCTTCACAGGAACGCACACAAGACGCGAACTTGAAAAGCGAGTGGTTCAACGCCTTTGGCCCCGCGCGGTCCGACTACCCCAGGACCAGTTCCGGGTCGGCCGAGATGACTTCCTCCAGGCCGCGCCGCAACTCCACGCGGGGCGCCCATCCCAGCAACCGGCGCGCACGGGAGATGTCGGCTGTCGAGTGCTGCACCTCGCCCTCGCGCGCCGCCTCGAAGCGCAAATCCGACGACGAATCCGTCAGATCCAGGATGATGTCGGCCAATTCGACGACGGTGGTGCTGCGGCCAGTTCCGGCGTTGAAAACCTGGCCCGCGGCCTCGGGGCGGCGCAGGCACTCCCACAACAAATCGGCAACATCGACGGCGTGCACGAAATCGCGCGTCTGGGTGCCGTCGCCAAAAATGCGCAAGTCCTCGCCCCGCCTCGCCAAATCAATGAATTTGGTGATCACGCCGGTGTAAGGGCTGGTCGGGTCCTGCCGCGAGGAATAGATGTTGAATGGCCGAACAACGCTCCACGTCGCGCCCGCAGCGGCTGCGCCCGAGGCCACGAGGTGCTCGCCCTCCAGCTTGGAGACGCCATACGGCGACAGCGGTGCAAGCCTGTCGTCCTCCGCCACGGGGGGCGTCACGTCGTCGCCGTACACCGCCGCCGTCGACACAAACACGAAACGGCCGCCCTCGCCCAGGCCACCCAGCAGGTTGCGCGTCCCGTCCACGTTGGTCGACATGGTCGGGCCAGGGTCCTTCATTGACGCGACGACATCAATGAGGGCCGCCAGGTGGATCACGCCATCAGCGGCGGCCACACGGCCCGGCGCCTCGGCGTCGCGGATATCCAGCGGTTCTTCGGCGACGATGTCGATGCCGTCGAGTTCGGCCGACTTCGGGGCGCGCTGGCGCACCCACCACCCCATTTGGCCCCGATGGCCCGTCACGGCAACCCGCATTCTTGGCCGCCATGCAGGGCCTCCCCTTGAAGGCCTTCCGCAGTGGGGCCTTGGCTTCCCCAGGGCCGTTTCCTTCCTGCGCCCGCCAGGGGGTTGGGGGCCAGCAGGCGATCGTCTGTTCGCAAATCAAGCTTTTAACTGATGGCATCACCTCGGGGCACCGTTGCGGGTAATGTGTGCCATCCCCTGCCTCAACGAGGAGGTCGCCATCGGGTCGATCGTCCTGCGCGCTCTGCGCCACGTTGACCAGGTCCTGGTGATCGACGACGGGTCCACGGACCGGACGGCCGAGGTTGCCCGCATGGCCGGAGCAACGGTCATCAGCCACTCCGACAACCTCGGCAAGGGCGCCGCGTACCGCACGTTCTGGAAGTACGCCCGCGACAACGGCTTCGATGCCCTGGTCACCCTTGACGGCGACGGCCAGCACGACCCGGACGAAATCCCGCTCCTGCTACAGAAGCTGAAGGCGGACTACGATTTCGTCATCGGCGCGCGCTGGGGCGAGACGACACAGATGCCTCTGTGGCGGAAGGTCGGCAAGCGCGTACTCGACTACAGCACGGCGCTGGCCAGCCGCGGCCAGGGGGCCGGCGGACCCAAGCTGACCGATTCACAGAGCGGATTTCGCGCCTACACGCGCACGGCCCTGATGAAGATCGAGCCCAACCACTCCGGGTTCAGCGTCGAGAGCCAACTGCTGATGGACGCGCACGAGGAGGCGCTGCGCATCGGTGAGACCCGCATTCACTGCCGCTACGACGTGGACGGCAGCACCCAGAACAGCATCCGCCACGCCGGCGGCGTGCTCAATGAAATCCTCATGCAGATCGGAATCCTGCACCCGCTGCTCGCCTTTGCGCTGCCCGGCATGCTGCTGCTGATCCTCGGCCTCGTGGCCGGCGGCTGGTTCTACTGGGCCTACCAGCAGACCGGCGGATTCTCCATTCCAATTCTTCTCATCGCGTTCCTCTGCATTATTCTTGGCGTGCTCGGAATCTTCGCGGGCCTGGTGTTCAACCTCCTACCACGCAGTGTGGCGCGTGCCGTCAGCCGCTCGATGACTTGAAAGCCGCGCGACCCTGGGGGACGTGAAGTCCATGGCACGACGCATCTGGATCGGCCATCCGCAGGACCTGATCCTGGGGACCGCGTGGACGCTGCTTGCGGCAGCCTTGGTCATCGCGGACATCAGCGGCCCGGTTCGGGTGCTCGTCGGCGTCCCGTTCATCCTCGTTTGGCCGGGGTACCTGCTGACCGTCGCGCTCTACCCGGGACGGTACCAGGAAGCCGTGGTTGCCAAGGGCGAAGATGCCGAGGCCACCGAACGGGCAGCCGATGGCCTGGGGCCCCTGGAACGCGCCGCCCTGTCGATCGGCTTGTCGGTGGCTCTCGTGCCGCTCATCGGGTTGTTCATGAACTTCACGCCGCTGGGCATCCGCGTCACGCCTCTCGTGTTGGCCATCGCCCTGTGGAACGTGGGGGCGGCTGGCTTCGGCTGGCGGCGCCGCCATTTCCTGCGCCCCGACGAGCGGCCGTTCTTCGAGATCGATGTGAGCCTTGAGAGGTGGCGAGCGCGGCCGGCGTCCGAGCGCCTCGTTGGCGTCCTCGTCGCCGTGGCCTCCCTGGTCGCCGCCGGTTCCGTCGCATACGTGTTGGCAACGCCCAACCCGGGCGAGCCCGGGACGGAGTTCTACGTGCTCGGAGCCACAGGAACGGCCACGGACTACCCGACGCACCTTGAGACGGGCCAGGTCAGCCCGGTTGAGGTCGTCGTGCGAAACCACGAACACGAGACCGTGAGCTACACGATCCGCGTGATGCTGGTCAATGGCACCTTCACCACGCCGGATGGGTCCGAGCCCGACCCCGGCAAGGGCGAAACGCGCTTTGAGCCGGGCCCGGAATCGGTGTACGAGACCTGGACGACGCGCCTGGGGGCATCCGACGGGCATCGGCACCAGGTGGACGTGCAACTGCCCGAGGGTGACTACCAACTGCGCTTCGAGCTGTACCGGGACTCCATGGTGCCGGGCGTCGACGAACCGTACCGCCTGACGCACCTCTGGTCGCAGGTCCGCCCGCCGCGCTAGCCCGCGAGGACCTCGCCGATTCGCACCGCGACAACCATCATGAAAAGGGCGGCGCTGACGAAAGTGAGGATGTTGAGGCGCGCCTCCAGGCGATCGTCGCCGTAGCCGACGGCGAACTGGCGAGCCACGAGCAGGAAGACCAATTCCACGCCCATGATCAGGGACAATGCCGCCTCGCCGCGCACGAGCAGCCAGGCTGCAACGTTGGCCAGCACGAACGCCAGGCCGAGCCTGGCAGCAAGCCTCACCGACGCTCCTCCGATCGAGCGCCCTTGCTTGGTGGGGGCGCCCTGGGCGTGGGCGCGGTCGCTGGCGCGGCTGCCGGCGCTGGCGCCTGCTCCGCCTCGCGCAGGAAGAGTCTCACGTGGGGCGGCGCGATCTCCGCTTCGGCGACCACGAGCGGCCGCCCGACGGTGCGCACCAGCGCGCAGCCAATGGCCTGGCAAATGCTGCAACCCACGCGCTGGCACTGGGGATCAGTGGGATCACGCATGCACGGCGGGTTCGTGGCACCACTGCGCAGGCTGACGTCGAAGCCGTGCGGCGTTGGCGTCACCGAGATGCCGGTCGCCAGGTCATCCGAGCCGAGAACCCCCTGAAGATGGGCTTCCGTCTGCTCGACCTTGGCGCCTGGTTCCAGGGGCCGTGCGCGCCGCTGGAGCAGCCGCAGGCCGGGCGGAACAATGGCAACACCGCGCAACGTGCCCCCGCCGCCGCCGTACACAACCGTCTCCGCGTCCAGCATCGGGATGGGGCGCTGGCGGCCGGCCGCCGACAGGAACAGACGTTCCTCGCCGACGTTGCCCTGGTCCGGCACGTACACGGGACGGCCCCCGAGGGCAAGGCCGCTTGACACGGAGTCCAATGCGTCAGACGAGCCGTCCAACAGGGCCTGCGCGCCAGGAGCCGGCACCACGCGTTCAGCCACGATCACGATCAGGAACACGCCGACGGACGCGGCTCCGAAGGCCAACACGCCGCCGGTTGGAGCGTCCACCAGCAACAGAAACGGAATCGCGGGAGCCAAGAAGAGGGCGCCAAGGCCACGCACGATCCAATCGGGGCGCACGGGCGCCCGACTCAAGGCCGCCAGATAGGGGTTCCGCAGGCGGTACGGCGCCGGTGGGGCACGGCGGCTGACGGCCATGACCGCAGGATACTTGATGAAGCGCCATCTGCAAAGTCCGGGTTCGATCGTGCAGAGTGGGCTAAAGCGACTCTACCTCGCGGGATTTCTGGTGTCGATGGTGGTCGCGTTGCTGGCCGCATCGATGCTGCAACCACTGTTTGGCACCCAGACGCACTTCAGCGTCTACAACACTCGCTGGAACGGGGCCAGTGGCCTCGGCAGCGAGGTGGGCAACGCCGGCGATGTGGCGCTGGCCTTCAGTTGGCAGGGCACCGACGAGGGCCTGCAGATGGTGCACCACTCCTTCCTGGCCTTCGACGTCGACCCCGCGCGTTCAAGCATCGTCATCCTGGGCCCCGACCGCAGCCCGTCGGCGGCAGAGATCGCCTGGCTCAAGGATTTCCTTGAGCAGGGCGGACGGCTGCTGCTGGCCGATGATTTCGGAAAGGGACAAGAGTTCCTGTCCGGCCTGGGCATCGGGACCGAGATCATGGGTCGGCGGCTGCTGGACCTGGCCTACCTGAAGCGCCCCGAGTTCATCGTGGCGCGCGACTTCGAAGACCACGCGACCACGCTGGGATTGAACGAAGTTGTCCTCAACCACGCCTCGGCCATCGATGTGGGTCCCGGCGGTCGTGTGCTGGCCCGCACCACTCGCTCAAGCTGGCTGGACATCATTGAGGACGGGCTTCCGTCGCTGGCGGAGCCGCTGGGACCTTGGCCGTGGTTGGTCGAGGAGCGCCTGGGTGCCGGCACGATCCTGATCCTCGGCGATCCGAGCGCCCTGACCAACGGCAATTCAGGGCTTGCCAACAACGCCCTTTTCATTCGTCAACTGGCCGCCTGGCTGGCCGCCGACGGGCGCACGGTGCTCATTGACGAGAGCCACCGGCAATACCCGGACCCGGTCCGCTTGAGGGCTTCCCTCGTCGGGGACGTTTCACCCGTCGCCCAAGCCGTCGGCGCGTCGGCGGCGCTCTTGTTTGTTGCCGCCTACGCCACCGGCCTCCTGGAGCGTTTCGGCCAACTGCTCGCTGGGCGCTCGAAGGCCATCATCGCACGCCTGTTTCCAGGTGAGAAAACACCCACTCCGGACCTTTTGGCCCGGGCCATCGAGAGGCACCCTGACTGGGACGAAACCGTCTTGAGGCGCATCCTCGTGGGATGGAGCGAGGCACCGTGAATCTGGAACAGGCGGCCCGCGTCTACCGTGGCATCCACGAAGACTTGCAGCGGGTCATCGCCCGGCGCGTGACCGGTTACCGGCACGTTGTCACGGACCTCCTGCTGGGCCTTTTGGCCGGCGGCCACGTCCTGCTGGAGGGCGTGCCCGGCATCGCCAAGACGACCCTCGCCAAGACCTTCGCCGTCACGAGCGGCCTGGATTTCAGGCGCATCCAGTTCACCCAAGACCTGCTGCCGGCTGACGTGACCGGCCACCTGTACTACAACCAGCGCGACCAGCAGTTCGAGATGCGCGAAGGGCCGGTCTTCGCCAATGTCCTGCTGGCTGACGAGATCAATCGTTCTCCGCCCAAGACGCAGTCGGCGTTGCTGGAGGCCATGGAGGAGTTGCAGGTCACAATCGAGGGCGACACGAGGCCGCTGCCGGTTCCCTTCATGGTGGTGGCAACCATGAACCCGATCGACGTTGAGGGCGTGTACCACCTGCCCGAGGCGCAACTGGACCGGTTCATGCTGCGAACCCGCATGCACTACCTAGACCAGGAGCAGGAGCAGGCGATGCTGTTGGCCAAGCTACGCGGCGGCTCTGATGACGGCGCGCTGCCCAAGCTCCGCAAGGACGTGATCCTGTCGGGCCGGCGCCTGGTCGGCCGGGTCCACGTGCACCCCGAACTCATCAGTTATCTGCAGCGCATGGCGCTCGCCACCCGCGAGCACCCCGACGTCGAGTTGGGCGCCAGCCCGCGTGCCATGGAGCACATGCTTCGGGCGAGCCAGGCGCTCGCGCTGGTGTCCGGCCGAAGCTACGTGATCCCGGACGACATCAAGCAGGTGGCTTCCCGTGTCTTGGCTCACCGCATCATCCTCGGCCTAGACGCCGACATTGAGGGCCGCCGCGCCGAGGCCATCGTCGATGAAATCGTGGCGGCGGAGCCCGTCCCGAAGGGCCTCGACCGCGCCCAGGTGATGGCGCCTTGAGGCGCCCGCAGATCCTGTTGATCCTGCTGCTTCTTCCCAGCCCGGCCTTGGCCGCCGAGGAAGTCGTGCACGAGGATTTCAGGCGCGCCTTCCCTGACGACGCTTCAGTGCGGGCGGCGGGGCAGCGCGTCCTGGACTACTCCGAGTTTGCCGTGGGCGACGCGATTGCCGTGCGCGACCAGCGGCTGCGTTTGTATTCGCTGCTGTTTGGCGGGTACGGGCACGAGCACGAATGGTTGGCCCTGGCACGGCAGGAGGCAGCCGGGATGAAGGAGGCGATGGAGCGCAACGCCGGGACCTACCCGATCCCCGAGATCTTGCGTGACTTGGAGCCGCCGTCGAGGAACCTTGGCCGCAACCTCGTGGGCCTGATCAACGGGTTGGCCAATGTGGCCGCCGAGGATCAAAGCCTGTTGGAGCGCATCCTGGAGGTGCGGGACGTGGAACAGAAAGCGCGCGAATCGTTGCAGATTCTGGGCCGATTCGACCAGTTGGGGTACGATACGTCGCGTTTGCGGTATCTGCTTGGCCTCATCCTGGCGGCGACGACGCGCTTGAACATCGACCCCGCCCTGCTGGCCACGCCCGGGGGCGCGGGCGGCGAGGGGGGGCAAGGCATGTCGCGGGTCCTCGTTGAACCTGATCCGGCGTATTTCGGCCAGGAGGTCCGGGTGCTCGTTGTTGATCCCGAGCGCAAGGGCTCGACGGTGCTGGTTACAACCATGGGTCTGAACGCGACTGCCGAACTCGACGCGGCGGGCGTTGCGGTGGTCTACTTCGACGTGCCGTGGAGCGCCTCGCTGGGCGAGCAGCCCGTGGCCATCACCTGGAGCGACCGGCAGGCGGGCACGTCTTTGCAGGTCAGTCGCGTGCCAACCCTGTGGGAGAGTACCAAGGCGTCCATCGTTGGCAACACGACGATGGTCACGGCGACGCTCATCGATGCCCATGAAGCACGGGTTGGTCCGGCGCCAGTCGCGTGGTCGACGGCGGACGCCGAGGGAGCCGGCGAAACGTCGGCGCAAGGAACGGTCCTCGTCGAGGTGCCCGGCCTGGCACCCCTTGGCACGCTTTCTTTTGCCGGCAATCGGACGCACGCGCCCGCCGAGGCGACGTGGGACATCAGTCGCAGCCTCGAGGACCTTGGCCTGGGCCGTACACCCGGCTCCGGCGAGGGCGGCGGCGTGGCGGCGGGTTACTCCGGCTGGGGTTTGCCCAGCAACCAACTCATTTTCCTCTGGCTCATGGTCCTCCTGGGTCTGGTGCTGGTCGGTCTCGTTGCGGCCGCCGCGCGGGGCCGCGCCGTGACGCGGTGGGAGCCCGCCGCTGTCGCCGAGCCGGCTGCTGAGACCCGGGCGCCCGCGCCGCTGCCGGCGAGCGAACCGCAACTCGCGCCCAATCACCCGCTGCTGCGGGTGCTGGAGCGCGCCGGCTTCCAGTCGCAAGCCCTGACGCTGCGCGAGGCCGAGCCCTTGTGGCAGGCGCTGGGTGCGCCGCCGCGCCTGAGCACCTGGCTGCACCGCTTCGAGGCGGCCTACTACACCGAGCGGCCGCAACCACCGATTCCCGGGGAGGTCCTGGTCTGGGCGCGGCGAGCCTGAGCCCGACGCGGCTGACCCGAGCCATCGCGATCGGTTGCGGTGGCTTGCTGGTGGCGGGTTTCGTTGCGGGGTCGCCTGTTCCGGGCATTTTCGCCATCGCCATGCTCGCCTACCTGGTGCACACCCGGTCGGCTGCGGCGGCGTCGCTGCGGGCGTCCGTGGCGAAGGTTGACCGGGCGGTCAAGGAGACGGGGCTGTACGAGGGCGAGGTGTTTCGCGTGGTCGTGGATGCGACCAAGAGCCGCCTGCAGCCCGGCGTGCGCCCAACGTTCTGGGATCTGGTTCCGGCCACCGTTGAGGTGCAGGAGCAGCCAACGATGGAAGGTCCAGGGCGTTTGAGTTATGATGCGCGCGCCGTCAGCAAGGGCAATACCGCTTTTCGCGCCGTGCGCGTGGATCTGGTGGATTCCCGTGGCCTGTGGCGAACGACTCGCCTGCAGGCGGTCGAAACCCCGCTGCGCATCCTGTCCGGCATCGAGCACGTGCGCGTCAATCGACGCATTGTGGGCCGGCGCAACCAGGAATCGACCGTTCCGAGCAACCTGGGCAAGCTGCTGCGGGAAATGGAGTTCGAGACGGTTCGACCGTACACCTCGGGTGACCGCCTGCGCGACATGGACTGGAAACGCACGGCGAAGTACGTCGACCTGATGACCAAGCAATGGGAAAAGCAGGACGAATCGGCCCTGTTGTTTCTCATCGACGCCAGCCGGACGATGCGCGCACGGCACAATGGGCCCAGCAAACTGGACCGCGCGCTGCAATGGACCTTGGAGTTAGCGGAGTCGTCGGCGGCCCAGAACCAGCCCGTCGGTCACATCGTGTTTGATGAGGTCGGGGTCCTGGACGAATTGGCGCCCAACGCGGAACGCGGCCTGGGAGCCCGCATGGCGCAGCGCTTCACCGACTTGCCCAACGACATTGATGCTCGCCGTCGCCTGGACGTGTCCGGCCCGGACGAGGCCGCTCCGGAGCCGGCCGAGAAGGCGTTCCTGGACCAACTGGAGGAATTGCGTGGGGCTGGCGTGCAGCGCGCCGGCGACGCCGGAGGCGCGGGTGTGCAGCGGGCTGTCAACCGATTGCTGGGCAAGCGGGGCGGCGACATCCTCCACATCGTCGTCTTCACGGACCTGGAGGGCTTTCCCGACGCCAGTGTCCAGGCGCTCTCGCAGGCGGCTCGCCAGGGCCACTCGGCCGTCGTGGCGGTGCTGCCGGGAACCCGGTTCATCGCGCCGCCCGCGGAGCCAACGCTGCGCGACCTCGAGAACGCCTACCGGGAGCAGTCGGCCCGGTCGTCCTGCCGGACAGACCTGCAGCGTCGCGGCATCCGGTTGCTGGAACTGAGCCCCGAGGACGCCGCGCTTAACGTGTTCCGCGCTCGCAAGGAAACGCCCCGCCGGAGGAGCGCATGAAGATTCGTCCCCTTGGCCAGTTGGCCCTGGTGGCGGCGGCCGGCGTGGTGCTGCTGACCGGTGGCTTTTACGCGGCCGCCCTTGTGACGCCGCTCTTGGTGCTGGCCGGCCTGGGCCTGATCGTTGAGCGTCCGTCGTTGACTTTGGTCGCCGTGGGTGGTGCCGCCTTCGCCGCCGCCGGGTTGCCCGTCCACGTGCTGGACTGGCAGCCGTGGGTGTTTGCTGCAGCATTGGTCACGGCCGCCGACGCCAGCCTCATGCACACCCGCGACGCCGCGCGCGCATGGCGAACGACGGCCATCCTGGCGATCAGCTTCGTGCTGACCTTCGCCGTCGCCTGGCTCTTTCGACCCATTCATGCATCTCTTTTCGCTCCCGACGCCGGGGACGCCAGCACCATGTTCCTGGCGGCCCTGGGCGCCATCCTGGCCCTGCTTGTTACGGCGGGGCCGACCACGCCGCCGCCCCCGAAGCCCCTGCGGCCAGCGGCCGACGGGGAATGATCCCGGGGCGGCCCATTCATATGGAGGGGCTGCCTCGAACGCCCAATGATCGAACGCTTGGCCGTGGTCGGCATGGGCTACGTTGGAATTCCGGTGGCGACGCTCTTTGCCGAGAGTGGGCTTGACGTGGTCGGCCTCGACGTTGACGAACGCAAAGTGAGCGAACTCAGCGCCGGTCGGTACCCCATTGAGGGGCACGAGCCCGGCCTGCCCGAACTGATTGCGTCCAACGTCGCCGCCGGCCGCCTGCGCGCCACGACCGACTACGACGCGCTGGCGGACCGCGACGTGATCCTCGTTTGCGTCGACACTCCCTTCGACGAGGCCGCCTTCGAGCCCCGTTACGACCGCCTGCGCGGCGCCGTCGAGGGCATCGGCAAGCGCTTGCAGCCGGGCAAACTGGTGGTCATCGAATCCACCATCGCTCCCGGAACGATGGACCGCGTGGTCCGGCCGACGCTGGAGGACGCCTCGGGCCTCGTAGCCGGCAAGGACTTCTTGCTGGGCAACTGCCCCGAGCGGGTCATGCCGGGCAAGCTGCTGGGCAACCTGCGCAAGTACGACCGCGTGATGGGAGGCATCAACGAGGCAACGCACGAAGCGATGCGGGCCGTCTACAGCCGTTTCGTGGAAGGCGAGCTGACGCCGGCCGACATGCTGACGGCTGAGGTTGTCAAGACATTCGAAAACACGTACCGCGACGTGGAAATCGCGTTGGCCAACGAGTTCGCCCGCTACTGCGACCAGCTCGGCGTCGACTTCCACGCCGTGCGGGGCCTCGTCAACAAGGTCGAGGACCGCAACCTGCACCTGCCCGGCACCGGCGTCGGCGGCCACTGCATCCCCAAGGACACGTACCTGCTGGCCTATGGCACCAAGGGCACGTTCACGCCGGAGATGATGCTGCTTGCCCGCCGCATCAACGACGCCATGCCAGACTATCTAGCGGCGCGCACCCTGGAGGAGCTCAAGGCGGCCGGCCGCGACGCGGACGGGGCGAAGGTCGCCGTGCTGGGGCTATCGTACCTGGGCAACAGCGACGACACCCGCAACACGCCGTCGGTGCCGCTGGTCAAGCACCTGCGCGAGGCCGGAGCCGTTGTGCGAGTCCACGACCCCCTCGCCGGCCCCGTTGGCGGCGTCGAGCCCGAGCTGGACCTAGAAGGGGTCCTGGCCGGCGCCGACGCCGTGGTCATTGCCACCGCCCACGACGAATACCGCAAGCTCGACCTCGCGGCCACCGCCTCGAAACTCCGCACGCCAATCCTGGTGGATGGGCGCCACGTCTTCGAGCGCGCCGCAGCCGAGGCGGCCGGATTCCGGTACCGCGGCGTCGGCAACTAACCAGCCGCAGGCGCCAGGGCGAACTACGCCACTGCGGCCCGCACGGCGCGGGCAACCTTCTCGATGTCCTCAGCCGACAGGTCCGGGTGCACCGGCAGCGACAGCGCCTCGGTCACGGCGCGCTCCGCCTCGGGGCAGGCGCGAGCGAACCCGGCCAGGTGCTCGTACTGGTACATGGTCTTCGGATAGTACACGCCGCTACCAACCCCGGCCTCGCGCAGGCGGGCCTGCACGCCGTCGCGGTCGGGCACACGGATCGTGAACTGGTGGTACACGTGGCGGTAGCCGTCCGGCTCCACGGGCAACACCAAGGCCGGCACATCAGCAAGGAGTTCGCCAAGGCGCGCGGCGTTGGCGCGGCGGGCCTCGTTGAAGCCCGGCAACCGCTCCAGTTGCGCGCGGGCAATCGCACTCGCGATGTCCGTGCTGCGCAGATTGTAGCCGAAGCGCACGTGGTCATACGTGCCGAGCTCCGTTTTGCCGCGGCCGTGGTTGCGCAGCGAGCGCACCAGGTCGGCGAACGACTCGTCGTTCGTGGTGATGACGCCGCCCTCGCCCGAGGTCATGTTCTTGGTCGGGTACAGGGAGAAGCAGCCGGAGACGCCGAAGCCACCGACGTGCCGACCCTTGTAGGCCGCGCCGTGGGCTTGCGCCGCGTCCTCAACCAGGGCCAGATCACGCTCGGCCGCCAACTCGCACAACGGGTCCAGGTCGGCCGCCAGCCCATACAGGTGAACGGGCATGATCGCCTTGGTTTTCGGGGTGACCGCCGCGGCCGCCGCCGCCGGGTCCAGGTTGAACGTGACGGGGTCGATGTCGGCGAAGACCGGCTTGGCCCCGGTCATCAGGATCGCATTGGCGGTCGCCACGAACGTAAACGGCGTCGTGATCACCTCGTCCCCGGGGCCAACGCCCGCCGCCTCAAGCGACAGGTGCAGCGCAGCCGTGCCGTTGGAAACGGCCATGGCGTGGCGGGTGCCGGCAAACTGGGCAAACTCCGCCTCGAACGCCTCCGTGACCGCGCCGTGCGCCAGATTGCCGGATGCGAGCACGGCCGCCACGGCGTCCTGCTCGGCCTGCCCCAGCAGGGGCTTGGCGATGGAAATCACGAGCGGGCCCCCAGAAGGGCGTGGACCGCCGCCGGGATGGAAGTGGTCTCGCCGCACGAACACTCGAAGCGAACATCGCCGCCATCCGACGGCTCGCCACCGGTCAGCGGCCGCCCGCAGCGGCACACAAAGCCGCGTACCCGGGCCGGATTGCCAAGCACCAGCGCGTGATCCGGCACATCCTTGGTGACCACGGCCCCCGCGCCCACGGTGGCATAGCGCCCGATCGTGATGCCGCAGATGACGGTGGCATTCGAACCGATGCTGGCGCCGTCCAAGACACGCGTCTCAACGAGCCGCTCGTCGTCCCAGAACTCGGCGCGGGGGAACAAGTCGTTGGTGAATTGCGCATGTGGACCAACGAAAACGCGGTCGCCCATGACCAGACCCCGGTACAGGTTTGCGCCGTTCTGGATCTTGCAACCGTCCCCCACCACGACGCCGGTGTCGATGTAAGCGTCCTTGCCGATGATGCAATGATTACCGATACGGGCGCCCGCGCGGACATGCGCAAGGTGCCAGACGGACGTACCGTTGCCGACCTGGGCGCCTTCTTCAACGAAGGCACTGGGGTGGACGCGCGCAGGCGTCTGTGTAACAGGACTGTTCAAGGATTGGACTCCGCGCGAACCATTCGGCGTGCCGGCCTTAAGCCGACCGCCCAGTGCCGGCGGACGCGCGCCGCTCGGGGCGGTCCGCGAGCTCCCGCAGGTGGACCACGGAAGTGCTGGCCAAGTCCTCGTTGAGGTCGATCTGGCGGCCCTGTCGGTACGACTGGATGGCTGCCTGGGCGACCTCCAGGGCGCGCAGACCGTCCTCGCCCGTCACCAGCGGCGGGCGCTTTTGTTCGATCGCCTCAAGGAAATCGGACAATTCGTTGTACAGGGGTTCCTGGCGCTGCAGCACGACCCGCTGGTCGTGGTACTCGATCGGGGCCTGATAGACGACGGGACCGCCCGATGCGCTGTAACGCGCGCGGGACATGGTTGCAATTTGCTCCATGTAGTCCAGTTCCACGAGGCCTTCCGTGCACGTGATGGTGTTCTTGCGCACACGCATCGGCGTCATCCAGTTGGTCTCGATGGCGGCACTCGCGCCGTTGGCGCAGCGCAGCATCACCAACGCGTGGTCTTCGTGCCCGTTGGCGCGGTGGCAGCCAGCGTTGGCGTGCACCTGCACAACCTCGCTACCGGTCAGGTAGCGCACGATATCGATCTCATGGATGCCGATGTCCATGATGCAGCCGACATCGCGGATGCGGCCGGGGAAGCTGGACACGCGGCGGGCGGAGATGGATAGGAGTTCTCCCAGCTGTCCGCTGGCCAGCGTCTGGTGCGCGTACTTCACAACCGGGTTGTGGCGCTCGATGTGGCCCACGGCGAACACCAGACCGGTGTCGGCCGCCGCTTCGACGAGTTCGCGAGCCTCGGCGACCGTGCCGGCGATGGGCTTCTCGACGAGCACGTGTTTGCCGGCCTCGATGGCGCGAAGGGCAAGATCGCGATGATAACTCGTGGGCGTTGCAAGAATAACGCCGTCGATATCAGGATCGCGCAGAATGGCGTCGGGGTCAGCGTGCCTGGGCGCCTCATAGAGGCGGCCAGCAGCCTCGCGCGCGGCTGGGCTTGGATCAGCCATCGCAGCCAACGCGCCGAGTTTGCTGCAAACGCGCACATGATTCATTCCCATGGAGCCAAGCCCCACGACGCCCAAGTTCATGAGTAGTGCCAGATGCCCCTCACATTTAGGCTGTTTGCCTCATTAACAACGATCCTTTTGCCCAAATGAAAAAACGAGCCTTTCTGTTGGGGTACGGGCCAGATTTGAGGCTTGGGTTTGTGCCCTTATGCCACACTTCCGAAGGTCCGTGCACCGTAAGGGCCCATCACCGACAAGCTTTACGCGGGCGGGTCTTCGACTACCTGGGGCGCTGGGAATGAAGGATCGCTACGCACGTTACGACCCGGTTGAGACGCGCGAGGAATACGACCGGTTCTACGAATCGGGCGATTTCAAACAGTTCCCGCGTGCGGAGGGCGCCTTTGTCCGGGCTCTGGCGCGCAAGTTCAAACTGGCGCGCGGTTCCACGGCGGTGGATGTCGGGTGTGGCACTGGAAAATACGCTTCGTACCTCGCCGGCGCCGGGCTTGAGGCCACCGGCGTCGACCTGAGCCCACAGGCGATTCGTGTCGCCCGCGAGCGCTTCCCCGAATGTAGCTTTGAGGTGGGTGACGCCGAGAAGCTGCCGTTTGAGGACGCCTCGTTTGATGTGGTCTTCTCGTCCGGTTTGTCATTGCTGAACGAGCCGGACCTCTCCGTGCTGCGCCCCCTCATGGAGCACATGGTGGCCAAGGTGCGACCTGGGGGCCACGTGATCCTGGTGAAGACGACGGGCCTGACGGGGCGCCGATCCAAGAAGAACACGCGCATGGATCACGATCTGGCGGCGCTCCGATCGCTCCTGGAACTCCCTGACGTGGAGGTGCTGCATGCCAGCGCCACGTACCCGCAGGCATTCCAGGTCCTCGGTCGGCTGGCGTTCGGGCGGCCCATCACGGTACTGTCGAAGCTGGTCAGCCGAGCCACCGGCGTGCCAACGCGTGCCTGCATTGTAGGCCGCAGGACCACGCCCCAACCCGGCTAGTTTACACGCAGGTGGCAACCTCATTGCATCGTGTGTGGCATAGCCGGTATCTACAACGCGACGGGCGAACCGTTTGCGCAGCAGGACGCGCTGCGCGTTATGGCCCGGACGCTCGCCCACCGCGGCCCCGACGGAGAGGGGTTCTTCGAGGAGGGGCCAATTGGCTTGAGCCACCGGCGGTTGAGCATCCTGGATCTGTCGGATGCCGCCCACCAACCCATGCTCGACCAAGAAGAGCGCTACGTTATTTCCTACAATGGCGAGGTGTATAATTACGTCGAGTTGCGCGACGAACTGTGTACGCTGGGCCACACCTTCGCCAGCACGGGCGACACAGAGGTCGTCCTTGCTGCCTACAAGCAGTGGGGCGCCGACTGCGTCCACCGCTTCAACGGGATGTTCGCCATCGCGGTGTACGATCGGCAAAGCCAGCAGCTTTTCCTCGCCCGCGACCGATTTGGTATCAAGCCCCTCTATTACTGCGAGTCGAAGCAGCAAGTCTCATTTGCCAGCGAAATCAAGGCTCTGTTGCATGCGCCCGGAGTAAAAGCGACTCCCAACCGCGCAGCCATCGCGGATTACCTTGCCACCGGAGGCACCGACCACCACGCCGCGACCTGCTTCGAGGGCATTGTCCAGTTGGCTCCCGGCCACCGCGGCTGGGTTGACGGCGCGGGCGTTCGCGTCGAGCGCTGGTGGCATCCCACACCACGCGCCACGGAGGATCCGGTGGCGACTTTTCGCGATCTCTTTCAGGATGCTGTGCGGCTCCGCATGCGTAGCGATGTCCCTGTGGGGTCATCGCTCTCCGGCGGTCTCGATTCGGCGGCCATCGTGGGCATGATGCGACGCCTCGAGCCCGGTGCCGAAATGCGCACCTTTACCGCCGTGTTTCCGGGTTCCCCCTACGACGAGTCGCGCTACGCCAAGCTGGTGGCCGATGCCGCAGGCGCGGAGTGGTTTACGACATCTCTGGACGGAGCCGGCCTTAAGGAGTTGGTCCAGGAGGTCGTATATGTGCAGGACGAACCGTTTGGCACAACCAGCATCCTGGCGCAGCACCAGGTCATGCGCGCTGCCCACGAAGCCGGCATGAAGGTGCTGCTTGATGGGCAGGGGTCGGACGAGCAGTTGGCGGGCTACACGTATTTCTTCGGCCGATTTTTCCTGGATTTGCTGCGCGCGGGCCATCTGGTAGAGCTGGCACGCGAGGCCGCAGCCTACCGGCGCGTGCACCGCACACTTTTCGGCTTCAAGGTGGCAGCAATGCTGGCCACACCTCGCTTTGTGAAGCGACGCGTGGAGGTTCCCCGCGGCTTGCTCCACGCAGACCTGGAGAAGGTCCGCCCCGACAGCAACTACATCCGCGCGCTCACGAGCGCCGCCAGTCTCGGCGACTCATTGCAGCGTCATTTGGAGAGCCGCATCCAGCATCTGCTGCGTTACGAGGACCGCAACTCGATGGCGTTCTCCATCGAGACCAGGCTGCCGTTCCTGGATTTCCGCTTGGTGGAGGCCGTTTTGGGCATGGGCTCCGAATGGAAGATTCGGCGCGGCATCACGAAAGTGGTGCTGCGGGAGGCGATGGCAGATGTGTTGCCGGAGGAGATCCGCAACAGGACGGACAAGATCGGCTACGTGACGAGCGAGGCGGCCTGGTTTCGGGAAGCAGACATCGAGGCATGGATTCGGGATCTCATCTGCACCCCCCGCTTCCAGGAGCGGCGATTGGCCAAACCCAAGGCCGTGGAGCGGTTGCTCCGGGAGCACGCGGCGGGCAAGGACCGCTCCCGTCTCATTTGGCGACTTGTCAACCTTGAGCTCTGGTACCGCAGGTTCATGGATGCGCAAACTGCTACGGATGGGCCCGATTCGCGCTCGCCCAGCCGGGTTGCGGCAGTTGCGCAGGACTAGTGTTGGTCCAGTGCCGCGCCGGGCCAAGGTCGCCGTCAGGCGGCGCCCGCCCAGCCGTCCCACGGCGAGGTGCCGCTGAGGCGGGGCGCTAAGGGGCCTTGGGTGTTCCCAGGAAGGCCCCGATGGCGTCGGCCATGGCCGCGCCGGCGTTGCCATCGCCAAACACCGGCTCTTGGTCCTTGGGGGCCTGCGCGGCGGCCACGGCAGCCACGATGGCTTGCTCGTCGGCGCCCACCAGGGTGTTCCAGGAGCCCAGGGTTTCCACCCATTCGGTCGTGTCGCGCATCGTGACGCAGGGTACCTGGAGCAGGTAGGCTTCCTTCTGCACGCCGCCGGAGTCGGTCAGGATGCATCCCGCGTCGGCTTCAAGGGCGACCATTTCCAGGTAGCCGACGGGGTCGAGCAGGTGAACGTGGGGGGAGTCCTCCAGGGTTGACAGCAAGTCAGCGCGATCCAGGGCCGCCCGGGTGCGGGGGTGCAGTGGCAGCGCCAGGGGGCGCTCGCGCCCGATTTGGCCCAAAGCGGCGACGATGGCTGTCAGGCGCACCGGGTCGTCCGTGTTCTCGGCGCGGTGTAGCGTGCACAGCACGTAGCCGGGGTCGAGGCCCAGCGCAGCGGCCGGGTTGGGGCGGCTGGCGGCCAGGCGGCGCCCCTCAAGGAGTGCGTCGAACATGACGTCGCCGACGAGTTGGACGCCCTCGGTGATGCCCTCGGCGGCCAGGTTGTCGATGGCGGTCTGTGTGGGCGCCAGCAGCAGGCTGCTCACGTGGTCGGTGAGGACGCGGTTCACCTCTTCCGGCATGCGCCGGTCGAAGCTGCGCAGGCCGGCCTCGACGTGAATGACAGGGACGTGCAGCTTGGCGGCGGCCAAGGCGCCGGCAAGCGTCGAGTTGGTGTCGCCGTACACCAGCATGGCGTCGGGCTTCTCCTCCAGCAGGATGGCCTCGATTCCGGCCAGCATCTGCCCGGTCTGGGCCCCGTGGCTGCCGCTTCCGACACCCAGGTGGTGGGCGGGCTCCGGGATGCCCAGTTCCTCGAAGAAAACGTCCGACATGTTGCGGTCGTAATGCTGGCCCGTGTGGATGACGACCTCCTCGACGCCGGCGGGCCACGCGCGGCTTACGAAAGCCATCTTGACGAACTGGGGGCGGGCGCCGACGACTGTGACGATCTTCACCGGAACGCCTCCAGGGCGCCCGGCTCGCGGGCCTGGGCGAGGCTTGCCGGGAAGTTCAGGACGAACCACTCCAGAAACGCGGTGAGGTCAATCTTGTCGGCCAGCAGCGCCTCGCGGCGGCGCAGCCATTCGGCCTTGGCGCCCTCGTCGTCGGCCAATTCGAGGGCCTTGGCGCGGGCCGCGTCGGGGTCGGCCAGGTTGTGCAGCAGACCGTACTCGTTCTCCAACTCGTGGAAGTTGCCCATGTCGGTGTCGCCGACGAAGGAGTTGGAGCGCACGGCCGGCGTTCCCAGGATGGCCGCCTCGGTCGCCATGGTTTGCGAGTCGCAAACCAGCAAGCTGGCGGCGGCGAGCACATGGTGCATGCGCTCCGGCGGCGTCGGGATGCGGTACTGTTCCAGTTCCGGGGGCAGCGGCCCTTCGGTGCTGACGAACACCCGCATCCGCTTGGCGATCTCGGCCGCCAACTCGGCCTTGCGCTCGGCATCGAGGCCCTGGGCGCCGACGTCGTGGTGGGCCTTCCACGCAACGAAGCGCAGAACGGCGAAGCGTTCCTTGGGGCCGACGCCGAGTTCCTTGCGGACCCCCGGGTCGGCTTCGAACGTGTTGGGGTGGAGGTAGGCCAGCTCCTTGAACGTGGGGAGCTTCACGCTGCGGCGGCCGTAGTCGTGGCGCACCGCCGTCGGCAACAGGAACGTGGGCCGGAACGGCCGCGTGAGCCAGTACGCGATCGGGTAGCGGATGGACGACGGCTCGAAGTCGGTGAAAATGATGGCTGGGCGCCGGATGGCGGCGGCGGCGTGGGCGACGGCCGGGTTGAGCGTCCCCATCACGATGTCGGGCCGGAATTCCCGGGCGATCTGGATGATGCGCTTTTCGCGCTCGGCCCAGGCGCGGGCCATGCCGACCTCGCCTTGCATGACTCCCACGCGCTCGTACGGGATGCCGTGGGCATCCAAGAGTTGCGTCGTGACCTCCTTGTCGCGGGCCGTCACGCGCACCTCGTGGCCGTCCCGCATCAGTTTCTGGATCAGGTTGCGGTACAAGTGGACGTGCGCCGGATGCGACAAGTCGAACTGTAGCTTCATGTGCGCGCCTCCTCCACGCGGGCCAGCCACTCGGGTTCGCCGCCGTAGCCGAAGCGCTCCATCAGGTCGCCGCAGGTTTCCTGCACGGTGGCGCAGCGGGCCGCGGGCCAGTCGGTCCAGGCGGCCATGCGGGGAATGCTGGCGTTTTCGGGCCGTGCGAAGTCGTTGATCATGTCATCCTCGTAGGGCAATCCCAGCGCCTCCAGGAAAGGGGCCAGCGAAGGCGAACCGCCCTGCACCAGGTCCTCGAAGCGGAACGTCTTGAAGCCTGGGCGGTCGCCGTAGGTTTCCTGCATCGTCCGGTTCTTGAAGGCCCAGACCCAGGCCATGCGTTCGTACTCGTCCCAGGAGCGCCAACGGCGGCCGCCAACGGTGGGGTCGGCGCGGCCCGTGGGCTGCCAGTACGGGATGAACGTGTGGCCGACCCAGCTCTTCCACCGGGTTCGCTTCCAGTTGAGCATGGAGGGCACGAAGGAGCGTGGGTCCCGGATGACCTGGATGACGCTCGTGTCCCCGAGTTCGTCGGCCAGGATGCCCGCCGCCAACCAGCTCATGGAGTTGGTCTCCACGTACAGGTCGCCCGGAGCGCCCCTGATGGCGTCCAGCTTGTCGGCCAGAACGCGCCGCCGCAACTTGTCCATGGAGTAGCGCCCCTGGGCAGCGCGGTTGGACAGGATGTGGATGGGCCTGGAGCCCGGCGGCTGGTGCTCGCAGTGGACTGCGGCGAAGCGCCGGTTGAGGAAGCCCGTCAGGGCCTTCGTTCCGGCGCGGCCGGTGCTGACGATGAAGGCGTACCGCTCAGGCACCGTACGACCCCTTGCGGATGGTCTTGAGCACCCGCTTGCCGGCGTTGAAGACCACATCGCGCGCCGCGGCCTTGGCCCAACTGGCGGCGTCGGGGCTCCAGCGCTCCGGGTGTACGAGCAGATGCACTGCCGGGCGGTCCCCCGAGCGCAGCACCCGGATCAGTTCGTCCGTGGTGTTGACGCTGTGGTCGCTGCCGGTCGTCAGGTCGCGCAGTTTGTTCTTGGCGCCCCAGGAGCGGCCCGTGTCGGAGAAGTACTCGATGGGGTCGAGGCTGAGAAACGCCTCCCCGAGGAGGCCGTAGTCCTCCCACTTGCCGGCGGCCCAGATGCCGCGCGGGTCGTGCGACGACAGGGGGCTGCCGTGCATGCAGACCGTCACGATGTCGGCGTGGCGGCGCAGTTCCTCCAACTCCTTGCCAAACAGTTCCAGGCCGGCGGCAACGTCGCCCTTGGTCTTGGAGAGCACTTCGTAATGGTACCCCACCTCGTGGCCCATGCCCTCCAGGGCGCTGGCCATCTCCGGGCTGAAGGTGTGCGGGTAGCGGAAGTAGTAGCTGCTGGCCACGCTATGATCGGCCTCGGCCTTCGCCATGGCCAAGGAGTTGGCAGGCAGCCGGTCAACGTCGTGGCGCAGGACTGCGTAGCCGGTCTCGGGCTTGCGCTCCAGGTAGTCACGCACCCGAAGGACGTCATAGCCGTCCAGGGCGTCAAGCAATTCGCCGTACTTGGCCAGTGTGAAATCCCGCATCAGTGGCCCTCGTTGAGTCGTTTGGCCTCAGTCATGTCGAAATACATGGCGAAGAACAAAAATTGCATTCCGAGACCAAACACGATCGTGGAAATGGCCAGCAACGGGAACAACTGGCCCCCGACGACGAACTTGAAGTACAAGCCGTAGGCGCCAACACCCATGCTGATCAGGGTGAACAGCGCCCCGAACAGGTAGAAGAAAACCAGCGGATGGAAGTCGCGGGCAATGTACTTCACCTTCATGCGCCAGAAGAAGTTACGCCGCAGCAGGCCGCTCAACCGGAACATGTACGGAATGATCTTGATGCTCGACTTTTCCTCGCCGTAAACCGCCGGGATCTTGACATCCATCACACGCACATCAAATGCGTTGAACTTGGCCAGCATGTCGTTGCAGTAGCCGTACCAGTGGAAGATCGAGTCGACGCCGACGGTCTCCAGGGCCTCCCGCGTCACGGCCGTGTACCCGTTTTGGGGGTCGGTGATGTGCCAGCAGCCGCTGCTGACCTTGGTCAACAGGGTCAGCAGGCCGTTGCCGAAGGCCCGAAACCGGCTCATGTCGGCAAACGCGTCGCGGGCATACAGGCGGTTGCCCTTCGTATAGTCCGCGCGGCCCTCGACGATCGGGTCCAGCAGTTGCGGCAGGTAGCTGGGGTCCATCTGGTTGTCGCCCGCCAGCACCGCCATGATATCGATGCCGTCCTCGACGCCGCGCTTGTAGCCCGTCTTGAGGGCCTGGCCAACGCCGCCGTTCTCCTCGTGGCGGATCAGGACGATTCGGTCGTCGCCGGTGTCACGGATGTACTCGTTAACCCGGTCGGAGGTGGCGTCAGGGGAGCAGTCGTCGATGACGTAAGCGCGATCGATGTACTCGGGAAGCCCCTCCAGCGTGCGCCGGATGAGCTTCTCCTCTTTATAGGCCGGAATAACTGCGGCCACGGTTTTGCTGCGATACATGGTCGATTACCGAGATTGCGAGGGCGCCGTGCGCCAGACGTCCAGGCGGCGGCCCAGGACCTCTTCCAGACGGGCCACCTCCGGCTCCATTTCTTTAGCCAAGCGGTCGCGCAGGTGCGCATCCAGGGGTGGTCGGGCCTGCGGTTTGGTCGTCACGCGCTTAAGCAACCGGGCCGTGGCGCTCTGCACGGGCGTCGGCAAGCGGTAGAAGATGCTCTTGCCGGCGGCCGGCGTGCGGCGTGCGGCCCGTTGCAGCCAGGCGAAGCGGCGGACCTTGTTGGGGTTCGCCTCAATGTGCCCGATGCTCGCCAACGGGGGCAGGTCTAGGAATTCCAGCACTGACGCCAGCGTCGCGTGATTGTCCGCGCGGAACTCTTCGAAGAGTCCGACATAGACGCGATGGCGCCCGAAGGCGTCGAAGTAGCGCTGGATCGCGTCGGCGTACGAAGCCACGCGGCGGTAGCGCAGGATGTCGGGCATGAGTGCACCGGGCGGAAGGGAGCGGCCGCCCTGGCGATCCTTCTCCAGTTCGAGGGCGCGCTCGAAGTCGGGCTGATCCTCGCTGCCCTGGTAGAGGCACTCGCTGTGCATCGAGTACATCTGTGAGACGGGTTCGCGCACGAAGATGATGATGCGCGCATCCGGCGACCGGGCCTTGATCTCCTCGGCCGCCCGCTCGGAGCTGAGGTACAGCGTTGACGCCTCGCCCCTGTAGCGCGCGCCTTCGCCACCGGCAAACAAACGCAAATACGAATTCCAGTCCCGCTTCCGATCGCGCCGGTCACGCAGGTCGAAGCCAAAGAAGCCCGGCTCCTTGATGGGGCACATGAAAACATCCGGGTGCCGGCGGAGGTACTCGTACAGCGCCGATGTACCTGACTTGGGCGCGCCCACGAGGAACAGGTTGGGCGTCCGGGGGTCACCCTGTGGTCCGGGGCTCAAAGCTGGCCACCCGCGGGGGCCGCGGCGCGGTGCCGGGCGGATCGTGGCGCGATTGGCTGGGATGCCGCGCGTGGCCGAGTGGCGCTTGCGGGGGTTGCGTGGCTGCGCTGCACGGTGGACGGCCGCGCTACCGAGGCCTTGATAAAGTACCTATCCGCAACGGCCACCGGGGCCTGGGCCCCGCGGGCCTTGCCCTCCGGGGCGGCCGGGAGTCAGGAAGGCCCCCAAGCCGCCCCAGCGCCGTTGGCCGACGATGGTCGGCTCAACACGTTGCCCAACCTGCGGCAGTACAACCGTCGCGGCTGCGCCTTGCGCGGTGGGCGCGGCGCGGGCGCACGACCGGCTACAGAATGAAGTAGACCTCAACGGAGCCGGAGTCGTAGATCCGCAACTCGTTGGACAGGGTTTCGTCCAGCGACTCGTCGATGGTGACTGGGACCGGAACGTCGGTGCCGGCGATTCGGGCGAAGGGCCGATCGTGCAATTCGTCGAAGCCGCGCACTAGGACGAGGCTCCCGGAAATGAAATCGCGGGTTCCGTTCAGGTGTTCAACGGTCCACGACACAACGTTGGCCCCCGGGTCAATCTGCCGCGGATACCCCGTCGTGAAAATGAAATCCGTCATGATAATGGGGGCCTGCCCAACCGCGAAGTCGGCGGCGCGCTGCTCCGCAGCCGTGTACTGGTCGCGAGCAAACCGGTCCTCGGCGAAGAACGCCTGGTCCTGGTTGAGGTTGGGCGATGCCAGCGAAAAGAACATCATTGCCGCAAAGACGACGGCCAGCCCGGTCTGCCGCCACGGGCCCCACCACGCGTAGAAACCCCCGCAAACCAGGCCCATGCCCGCAAGCGCGAACGGTAGCCAGCGCCCCGTCACCAGGTTGCCGATGCCGACCAGCGGTAGCGCGAAGGCCAGGCCGAAGACCACGATGGATGCAAACGCGATGACCATCTGGGGCGGTCGGCGCGACAGGAAAACTCCGATGGACCCGGCCATGGCGATGCCGGCTGCGATGGCAAACCCGAGGTGGAACAGCAAATTCGACCAGCCGGCGTGCGCGGCGGCGTGAACCACCGTTGCCTCGGAGCCGATCGCGGCCTCTGAAAAAGCGTCGAGCAGCGGCAGCAGGAGGCGCGTCAGGAAGAGGCCGCCGGACGCATCGGGCGCCAGAATGAGCAGCAGAACGAAGATGACGACCGCAAACGCGAGGGACCCGGCCGAGGGCTGCTCCATGGCGGCCGCGACCTGGGGCACGATGCGCCACACCGCCATGAGCGACAACAGCAGGATCGTGACAAAGGCGCTCAACTGGTGGGTGATCACGATCGCCAGCAGCAGGATGATGAACACGGCCCGCGCCGGGGGGCCGCGGCGGCCGGCGGTCGCAAGGATGGCGGCAAACGGAATCAACACCAGCGTGCCGGGGCCCAGTTCGACGGCCGTCTTGATCAGGTTGGGTTCGAAGGCCACCAGCGCGACGGCCCACAGGCCCTCTTTTTGCCGTCCAAAGCGGCGCGCGAAGCCCCAGATGGCCAGTGGCAAGGTCACCTGGGCGAGGCCCATCGACAGGAAGGCGGCCTCCTTCACGTTGGTGCCCAGGATGGCGAGGGCACTGGCCAATTCGAGGTGGAACGCGGGGGTTACGACGTACTTGCCGGCGTCGTCGCTGCTGAGGATGGCGCCTTGCTCGTACGTGGTCTGGGCCACCCAGGCGTGATAGAAGCTATCGGCGCCCCCGAGGCTCGTGAACGCATAGAAGATCGTGAACCGATTGAGAAGAAAGAGGACGACGAGGCCCCCGAAGGCGGTGGTCCTCAGGCGTCTGTCGAGCGATCCGGACCAGGCCAGGAGGGCGCCGGCGGCGGCGCTGAGAATGAAGTACGGGATGGGGCGCGGGTGCTGGGAGCCCAGCCACGAGGCCGCCGCCAAGCAGGCCAATGCGACCAGCAGCGGCGCGGCCGCCCAGGGGCGCTCCGGTTCCTCGTGCGCTTCTTGCTGGCGCGCGATGGGTCCGGCCGCCAGGAGCAGGCCGCCCAACAGTGGAATGACGGCGGCAAAAACGAGGGTCGATCCAGCCAGCGCCAGCAGGGAGCCGAACAGCACACCGATGACGATCAGGGTGCGGGCGAGCAGGCGGCGAATGCGCTCCTGCCCTGGCAGGCTTTTTCGCCTGCCAAATATTTTCACTCCAGGACCTCCCGGTACACCTGCATAATATCATCGGCCACGCGGTCCCATGTGAAGTGCTCGGCGTGCTTGCGAATCGCGGCCTCGCTCCATTGGCTCCTCAAGGCCCTGAGGATCACCGTGGCCAGACCGTGGGGGTCGCCGGGGTTGCACAGGTAGCCGAGTTCATCCGAGCGCACCACGTCGGGCACGGCGCCGACGCGGGTGCTGGCCACGGGGCGGCCCGCCGTGAGCGCCTCGAACAGGACGGTCGGGTTGCCTTCGTCGCGGCTGGGGAGGGCCAGCACGTCGCAGGAGGCCATCCACACCGGGATTTCGTGGTGTGGACGGTGCCCGGCGAAGATCACGGCGTCACTGATGCCGAGTTGGTGGGCCAGGGCCTTGAGGGCGCGGCCGCGGGGGCCCTCGCCGACGAGCACGAAGAGCGCGTCGGGCTCCTGCTCCAGGACCGTCGGTATAGCCTCGAGGAGGATGTCCTGGCCCTTCACGTGCGAGAGGTGACCGACGGACAGCAAGATGGGTCGGTCCGCGGGCAACCCGAGTTTCTCGCGGGCCGTGTGGCGGCCGATTGGCTTGAATTGCCGGGGGTTGGCGCCGTTGGGGATGACGCGCACCTTGTCTTCGGAAACGCCCAGTTGGTCGATGAGGACCGACTGGTTGCGCTTGCTGACCGTGATGATGCGGTCGGCCGCCGCCAAGGTGTTTAGGACGCGGTCGTGCCAGCCGGGTCGAAACGGCAGGTCGTAAACATCGAAGCCGTGACCGGTGACCACAAGGGGCCGGCCGGTCGCGGCCTTGAGGTTGGCGCCAACGGCTCCCATGGGGTGGAGGAAATGGGCGTGGATCAGGTCGTATTGCCAATCGCCGAGGACCTGTTTGGCACGGCGGGTGTAGAGGCGCGGTACGCCGGGGTTGCGGCCGTCGGGGCGAAGGTAGGTGGTCGTCAGCAGTTCGATGTTAAGGTTGGCCGGCGTGTTTCGGCGATCAATGAGGGCCGTGGCGGCGTGGCGGCGCCATGACACCATCGCTCCCAGCCCCGGCCAGCCGGCGATATCCGCCACTCGATTGTGCCGCACGAGGACCCGGCTGGGCCCCAGCGACGGCGCCAGCGCTTCCGTCGGTCCCTTAACGAAACTTTGATAATGCGGTACCAAGAAAAGGACTCGCGGACGCTCTGGGGGCACGGCATTTCCTCCACAGCCACGCCCACTAATTAGTGCACCGCCGCGGGTTGCGACGGCCGCGCCGGAGGATAAGGCCAAGAGGCGCACGACAGTGGGCTGCGCAACCATGGCTGCCAGAAAGGGTTCCATCACGCAAATCATCCTGCGTGGTGCGGCTGTTTCGGGAGCCGGCGGCGTGGCCGCCGTGGGGCTCATTTTCTTGTGGCGCACCCAGTTGGCGCGCCAACTCGGCACGGAGGGTTACGGCGTTTTTGCTCTCGCCCTGGTGGGGCTCAATGTCTTGGCGCTCCTAGCCACGGCCGGGCTGCAAACGGGGGCGCGGCGCATGCTGGCCCACGCGGAGGGCCGCGGCGGCAGCAACGAGATCCCCGAACTGGTCGCGACCGCCATAGCGATGCCACTGGCCCTGGGGGGTGTTCTGGGCGCGTCCCTGTACGCTTCGGCTGGCTGGCTGGCAGGCGCCCTGGACGAGCCGGCCTTGGCGCCGGCGCTGCGCGCGATGGCCTTCGCGGTGCCCACCCTGGCGCTGCTGAATGTGCTGGGGTCCGTGTTCCTCGGCCTCGGTCGGGCGCTGCCCAAATCGCTCTACCGCGACGTGCTGCTCAACCTCACGTTTCTGTTGCTGGTCCTGTTGATGGCCTACGGCGGGCTGACCCTTTCGCTGGCGTACGCCTACGTGGCTGCGGTGACGGTGGGTTTGCTCGGCATGGCAGTGCACGCACTGTACAGCCTGCGCGGACGCTGGCCCGGCACCCGCGGCATCCGCTTCGGGTCCATCAGTGTGGGCCTGCTCGTGTTTTCGGCCCCGTTGTTTGGTATCGAAGTGCTGTACTTTGTGGTCGGCTGGACTGACACGGTCATGCTCGGCGCCCTTGCCGGAGCGGCAGAGGTGGGCATCTACAACGCGGCCATGCCCCTCGCGCAACTGATTTCCTTCGCGCTCGCGCCGCTGGGCGCCGTGTACCTGCCGGCGATGTCACGCCTGCACGCCCAGGGCAAGTACGCCGACGTGCGGGCCAGCTACCAGCGCTTCACCCGTTGGCTGGGCTTGCTCACGCTGCCGGCGGCGGCGGTCATGGTGGTTTACCCCGAGGCAACGCTGGGTATCCTCTTCGGCGCGGACTATGTTGCCGGCGCCACCGCACTGCGCATCCTGGCCGCCGGTTTCCTCGCCAACAACCTGGCCGGCCCGAACGCCGCGACGCTGGTGGCTCTGGGACACCCCCGCGCCGCCTTCGCGGCGACGCTCATCGTCGGGTTGCTCAACGTCGGCCTGAACGCCGTGCTGATTCCCCGCTACGGCATCGAGGGAGCGGCGGTCGCGAGCCTGGTGGCCCTGGGTATCGCCAACCTGGGTCGGGCCCTACTGGTCTACCACTGGATTCGCGTCTGGCCCCTCGCCAAGGGAATGACTCGCACGGCACTCGCGTATGGCCTTTTTGCGGCTGTCTTTGGCTGGTGGGTGCCGGCGGAGCCGGGTACCCTCGCTGCCCTGGCGGCGGTCGCCGTCGGCGCGATGGTCGCAATGGCGGGCATCGCTCTGGTAGTGGGCGGCATCACTCCGACGGAGGTCGCTGCGATCCGCCGGCGCCTGCGCCTCGGCTGAGCACGCTGCGCGCGGCTCCCGCCGCTGTGCCAGGTAGGCGGCCCGCCGGCGGGGTCGGTTCTAGTAGCCATCCGCTGCACGACGCGCGGCCGGGAGGCGGGTTCGGGCTCGAAGCCAAGCGGGTCGGCCAGCACCTGGTGGAGTGCGGCCGCCGTTTACGTCGCGCTGGCCACCGTGGTAGCCTGGTTGGGGCCCCCGGAACCCGCGACGCTCCTCGCCACGGTGATGGGGGGCCTCACGCCCCGTGAACGCGCGGCGATCAGGCGCCTCGGCCGCTGAGGGCGCCTCGCACCGCCGCCGCCGCCAAACGCACGGGTCGCACCGCGTAATAGACGGGCGCGGCGGCGGGGGGCAGGGGCAACGCGGCCCAGTCTGCCGGCGTTGGTACGAGCAGGTGCCGGGCGAGGTAACTCGTCCGTTGGCTCGGGCGGTCGAAGGCCTGCAGGTGATAGCGCCGCTCCACGCCGCGCTGAGGCTCAGCAACCACGCCCGAGTGCAGGTCCGCGATGATTTCGCGCGCCATTTGCTCCACCACGCGCGCCTCACGAGGCCGGAGGCGCGGCCGCATCCGATCCTGCGGTTCGAAGCCGACCAACGGGCCCGCCAGCCGATGGTGGAGTGCCAAGCGCCGACGCAGGCCCAACTGCTGGGCATCCCCCACCAGGTCCACCGTGTCGGGCGCCGCCTGCTGTGCGCGCGCCACGTCAAGGAGCCACTGGAGTCGGCGCCAGCGATGCTTTGCCCCATGCACGAGCAGGTACGCCAACTCGTCCCCCGGATGCAGGGCCTCGACGGCCTGGCCCATCAGCGACTCGGGCACCGCATTGGCCCAGGCGCGCTCCAGGAGACGCCGGCCCCCGAAGCGGCGCTCCAGCAGCCCCCAGTGGAGCTCGACGACCAGTTCCGAGGCGTGGTGCATCTCGGCGTCGTAGCCGGCGTGCAGGTACCGTTGGCGCCACGCGGGCGGCACGTCCAGCGTCCATTCGAAGCCGCGCTGCTCCAGCCGGGCGATGCACGCGGGCGCCGCCTCTGGCTCAACGAGGATGTCAAGGTCACGAAACTGGCGTGCGGCCACGCCGC
>JBFJYU010000005.1:0-26258 GCA_041622435.1 Thermoplasmatota archaeon
CAGCGCAACATGTAGCCCGCGTCGTGCCTTGCGGTGGCGCAAACCATCCAGGTTGCCAATGCGACCCGATGGCTTGGCCACACCAGAGTGGCTACCTGACCCGGCTCAAGAACAACCCATCGAATTCCCGCAATTCATGCACTTGTAGCAAGCGCCGTTGCGGATGGTGATGTGGCCGCATTGGTCGCAGGCGGGGGCGTCACCGCCCATGTTGGCGTACATGTCGTCCGGGTTGTCCGTCTTGCCCAGTTGGGCGTCGAAGTCGTCGTCGACCACGGCTTCAGGAGCCGCGGGCTCCGCCTCGGTTTCGAACGCCGTCAACGGCTTCTCGGAACGAGTCTTCTGGAAGGCCTTGCGCAGCGTCTCCAGGACCTCCTTGCGCGGCACCAGGCGATCGGGGTCGTCCGGGTCCGGCTTGACGGACAAGAAGTGGGTCTCGCCGAAGTACTCGTAGCGCAGCAGCTTGCCAAGCAGATCCTGGATGCCGAGGCAGCTCTTGATGTACTTGTGATCGGTCTGACCCTGCAGCGGCCCATGCTCGTTCATGAGCTTCGACGTCAACTCGTCCGTGGTCATTCCCAACTGGAGCAGCCGGCTGTAGTTGCGGCCCATTTCCATCAGGAAATTGGCGGTGAGTGTGCCACTCTTGCGGGCGCCCACGAAGATCTCGCAGGGTCGGCCGTTGGGGTACTCCCACACCTGGATGTCGACCTTCTCGGCGCCGTGGGCCGTATAGATCGTGACGGTGCGCTTGAAGCCCTTGTCGTTGTCGCGCGGCGGGCGTTCCGCCTCACCGCGCTGGAGGCCCTCAACCTCCTTGACGACGATCTTCTCAACGACCTTGACGGGCGCGTCAACCTCCTCCGCCTCCTCCTTCTTGGAGTTGAGCGGCTGGCTGAGCTTGCAGCCGTCGCGGTAAAGCGCCACGGCCTTGAGGTCCAGTTCCCAGCCGAGCAGGTAGGCCCCCTGCACGTCCTCCACGCTCACGTGGTTGGGCATGTTGATCGTCTTGCTGATGGCGCCGGACAGGAACGGCTGCACCGCGGCCATCATCCGGATGTGGCCTTCGTGGTGGATGAAGCGCTCGCCGTCGCCGCACCGGTTGGCGCAATCAAACACGGCCAGGTGCTCGGGCCTGACGAGGCTGCCCTCGATGGTCTGGTGGCCCTCGACGTAAGCGACCAGTTCGGCGACCGCCTGGCGGGTGAAACCCTTGGCGCGCATCGCCTTGGGGTTGATGCCCGGCGTGTACTCGTTGAACGAGCCGCCCAGCGCCACCGCATCGTAGGCCTCCTGGAACTGCTCCTCGGTGAAGCCCTTCTCAAGGAACGTCTCCTTGTCCACGGGCGCGCCCTCCAGGGTGCCGTGGCCGATGGCGTAGCGCTCCACCAGACGGATCTCGTCCTCCGAGTATCCCAGGTTGCGCAGCGCCGCCGGCACGCTCTGGTTGATGATCTTGAAGTATCCGCCGCCGGCGAGCTTCTTGAACTTGACCAGGCTGAAGTCGGGCTCGACGCCGGTGGTGTCGCAGTCCATCAGGAGACCGATGGTCCCCGTGGGTGCCAGAACCGTCGCCTGGGCGTTGCGCCAGCCGTTCTTGCGGCCTAGGTCCAGGGCCGCCTCCCAGTCGTCCACCGCCGCATCCCAAACGTCCGTGAACCGGACGAAGGCGGCATCGTGGCCTTCCAGCGCATCGGCGGCCAGACTGGGCACGCCAACGGCGCCAAGATCCACGCCGTCCATCTGTTGGAGCGGACTGCCCTTCTCGCGCAGCAGCCGGGCAGCGTCCAGGTGCATGCCGATCACCTCGGTCATCGTGTCCCAGTTGGTGCGGCCGGTCTCATCCTGCACCGTGATGCCGTTGAACGGACCCTTCACCTGCGCCATCTCGGCGCTCACCTTGTACGCATGGCCACAAAGGATGCCGGTCAGGGCGCCAGCGACGGCGCGGCCTTCGGGGGAATCGTAGGGCAGGCCTGACACCATCAGCAACGTGCCGAGGTTGGCGTACCCCAGACCCAGCGGCCGGTAGTCCTCGGAGTTCTTCGCGATCTCCTGGGTCGGGTAGCTCGACAGGCTGACCAGGATTTCCTGGGCCACGAAGAACACGCGGATCGCGTGGCGGTACGCCGCCACGTCGAAGTTGCCCGCGTCGTCCAGGAACTTCATCAGGTTGAGACTGGCGAGGTTGCACGCCGAGTCATCCAGGAACATGTACTCGCTGCACGGGTTGGAGCCGTAGATTCGGTCCGTCGCCTTGCAGGTGTGCCACGTGTTGATCGTGGTGTCGTACTGCAGGCCCGGGTCGGCGCACGCCCAGGCCGCCTTGCCGATGTCCTCCCACAGGCGCGCCGCCGGGATCGTCGCGTGCACCTCACCCGTCGTGCGCTCGCGGGTCTGCCAGTCGCCGCCCTCCAGGACGGCCTGCATGAACTCGTCGGTCACCCGCACGGAGTTGTTGCTGTTCTGGCCGCTGACGGTCGCATACGCCTCGCCGTTGAAGTCAGAATCGTAGCCCTGCGCGATTAGCGCCGCCACCTTCTGCTCCTCGCGGACCTTCCACAGGATGAAATCCTCGATCTCCGGGTGGTCCATGTCGAGGCTGACCATCTTGGCCGCCCGGCGGGTGGTGCCGCCCGACTTGGTCGCGCCCGCGCCAGCGTCCAGAACCTTGAGGAAGCTCATCAGGCCGCTGCTGGTGCCGCCGCCGCTGAGCTGCTCGTACTTGGAGCGAACCCGGCTGAAGTTGCTGCCGGTGCCGCTGCCGTACTTGAAGAGCCGCGCCTCGCTGGCCAACAGCTCGAAGATGCCCTTGTCGTCGACCAGGTTGTCCTCGACGCGCTGGATGAAGCACGCGCTGCACTGGGGCCGCGCGTAGTTGTTCTCCATCTTCACAACCTCGCCGGAGGCCTCGTCGAGGGCCCAGTTGCCGCTGCCGCCGGTGACGCCGTAGACGTGCTCGTGGCCGCAGTTGAACCAGACGGGGCTGTTGAAGGCGCCCTTCTGCGTGATGAGCAGGTGCTTCAGCTCAGCCTCGAACGCGTCGGCGTCGTCGGGACTGGCGAAGTAGCCGTGGGTCTCGCCCCACCAGCGGATCGTTGTGGCGATGCGGTGGCACACCTGGGCGGCGGATGTCTCGGCGCCCAGCGTGCCGTCGGGCTGGGGGACGCCGGCCTTGCGGAAGTACTTGGAAACGATGATGTCGGTGGCGAGCTGGCTCCAGTCGACGGGAACCTCGGCGGCGTCGACCTGGAAGACCACGGAGCCGTCCTGGTTCTGGATGACCGACTTGCGAGTCGTCCATTCCAACTCGTCGTAGGGGTCGCTGCCGGCGCTGGTGAAACGGCGCTCGATGGCGAGGCCGAGGGCGCCGGGGCGGATCGCACCCGGGTCCGTGGCAGGGCCGGGAGCAGAAGTGGGCGTGGGCGTGGTTGAAGCTGCAATGGGTGCGGCATCCTTGGCGGGCGACACGGTCTGGTCCTCGGGCTGGCGCAGGTTGCGCGCCCCGCCCGTGAAGTCTAGTTGGATGTCCTTGTTCATGACGGCTTCCTCCAGGTGAGTGGGAGTTCTAGGTTGGTGGCAGAACCACGTAGGCGCCCGGGATCGACGGGGAGGTGCTTCAGGCCGGTCGCCGATCCCGGGCAGAGAGGGTGGAAGGGGACGGTGTCGCCGCCCCGCGGGGGCTGGCTCATTCACCGGGTGCATCCCATCCCGACCGGTTGTGAGGCCGATCGCGCCAGGCCGGGCAGCATGAGCCACCCCGCCGGGATGTGATGAGACAGGCAGCCCCTTACATTCCCTTTGGTAACCAAAGGTTCCATTGGTCACCTGATTAGGTAACATACAGGTGTTGCGGGGTGTCGGAGGTCTCCAGTCGAAGTCGAGGGGTCTCGGTTGGCTGCACATGGCCCCAGCCGGTTACGGGGGAGGTCAGCCAAACCCGCCGGCCCATACCGGAAACTTCCTTGATCCAGGAATTTGAAGGTTCGCCCGAGCGGCCAGCGCCGCGCCGGCAGCCGGGCGCAGGCTGCCCCACCGTGCGCCGCGCGCAGCGCAACAACCCTAACAGCAGCCACCCGTCTGCACGGCCGTGGGCGCCCCCGCACGAGAGCCAGACTCCGACCAGGCCAGCCGAGGGGCCATGACCGCATCCCGCGCCCTCCTCAACGCCCGCGTGCTCCCGATGACGAACCCCGACGCCGAGGCCCAGGCGATCCTGTGGCTGGGTGACCGCATCGCCGCCGTGGGGACCAACGACGATATCCGCCGCGCCGCCGCCGAGGCCGGCCTGGACCCCAGCGCCATCGAGGACCTGGGCGGCCGCGTCGTGATCCCCGGGTTCGTGGACGCCCATCTCCACTTCCAGCACGTCGGCACCAAGGCCCTGCGCCCCTGGCTGCACGGCCTTCCCACGCGCCACGACGTACTGGGCCAGGTGCGGCAATGGCTGGAGGCCAACCCGGGCACCAGCCCCGTCGTTGGCGAGGGCTGGGACGAAAGCAGCTGGCCCGAACGGATCATGCTCACCCGCGACGAGCTGGACAACATCAGCCGCGACGCCCCCGACGGCGCCGGCGGCACGACCCACCGGACCCTGGTGCTGCGCCGCATCGACGGCCACGTCGCCGTCGCCAACAGCCCCGCGCTCGCCGCCATCCGGCCCCGCTGGGACGACGACGCCCTGGTCAACCTGGAATCCGGCTTGCTGCTCGAGGAGCCCAGCCTCTACCTCAACGAGGTGCTGCCCGCCACCGCCGAAGACCTGGATGAGGCGATCCGGCTCGCGTGCCAGGCGGCCCACGCCGAGGGCGTGACGGCTTGCGGCGACTACGAACAGGCGCCCAGCCACGCCGCCCTGCAGCGGGCCGCCGCGCGCGGGGAACTATCGGTGCGCGTCGGCATCAGCGTTTACGCGCAACAACTGGACGAGGCGCTGAACCGGGGTTTGCGCTGCGGCCGCCGCGCCATGGCGCCCGACGATGGGCCGCGGTTGCCCAAGCTCGGCAGCCACGACCACGTGTGGCCACCGGCACCCGCGACGAACGCTTCCAGCAACGGCAACCAGCCGGGTGCACCGCTGCCCGCCGCAGGCCACAACCCAGGAAGCGACGGCTCGTCGCCGTGGTTGCACGAACTGGGACTCAAGCTCTTTCTGGACGGCTCGCTCGGCGGCAACACGGCCTACCTCCACCAGCCATACATGGACGATCCCGACAACCGGGGCACCCGCATCTGGACCGACGAGCAACTCGACGACATGCTGTGGCGCGCCCACGCGGCGGGCATGACCATCCACCTGCACGCCATCGGCGACGCCGCCATCGACCAGGCCCTCGACGCCTTCGAACGCCTGCGCGACCGCGTGGATGCGACTGCGTCGGGCGATGCACGCCAGGCCGGCACCTCGATGGCTCACCCACGCTGGAGCCACAACGCCCGGCGGCACCGAATCGAGCACTTTGAACTGCCCACGCCGGAGGCCCGGCGCCGCGCGGCCGACCTGGGAATCATTGCATCGGTCCAACCAAACTTCGTCGGCGCCTGGAGCTCCAAGGGAGGCATGTACGAGGCCCGCCTCGGTGAGCGATTCTACCTCAACAACCTCTACCAGACGTTCATCGACGAGGGAGTGGCGCTCGCTTTTGGCAGCGACGGCATGCCCTTCGGGCCCCGCTACGGCATCCAAAGCGCCGTCGAGCACCCGCTTGAAGGCGAACGGCTCAGCCCCCAGGAAGCTGTCTATTACTACACGAACCGGGCCGCCTGGAGCATCCACCTCGACGGCGCCGGAACCCTGGAGCCCGGCAAGTGGGCGGATCTCGTGATCCTGGACCTCCAAGACCTAGCCAGCGCGCCGGCGACGCAGTGGCCCATCCACGAAACGATCGCGGGCGGCGTATCGCGTGGCGCTGGCGACGGGAACGCCACCAGCGAACCGGCGCCGCAGAACCAGCCGCTCGCGTCCTCCTGAACGCCGCAATCCACTGTTGTCGCGCACCGGGCGGCCCCGGCTTCAGCATGGCAGCCGGCCCGGAACCGCAGAACCTTGACCTGCCTGCGCCATAAGAAGAGGCATCGGCGCTGGGCTGTTGCCTGATGCGGCGGTCAAACGGGTCCAACAGGGCAAGTGTCCGGGTTTGCCACACGATCGGATGGCCCGGCTTGAGGCGTCGCAAAAAACCCCGATTTGACGAAGAGTCCGTCGTTGGGACATCCTGTGGATTCCTTCAGAATGTCCCTCGAAACACTCCATCGGATCGTGAAACTCATGGATCTGACCCCCAACCCCATGATTTCGCCTGGAATGGAGTTCTCCTGTAGGCCGCCAAAAAACTGCTTCCAATCCGCGCCGTTTTTGCAAGTTTTTGGGAACGAATGGTTATGAGGATGAAAGACGTGAGAGACCAGGGTCCGTTGACACCACCGGAAATGAAGAAACGGTCGTTGACACAGTTTTTCCATTCGACGTGAAATCATGGGGTTCCCCCCACGTTTCGAGCCAACAGGATGGGACTCGGCAGCACCTGGTTGCATCGGAAGTGCTGGCTCCCCGGCTTCGCGTGGAAGTGCCGTTCAAACGGATTCACGGCAGGCAATCTGCCAGGATGTGCCAGCACCATTTCCAGTGCACCCCAAAACGCTCCGCCGCAGCCGTCTGAGCGAAGGCGAATTTTTCGCGTCGCGGGCCGCTGCAAAGCAAGATCAACATGATAGAATCCACGCCGGTTGGCTTAGGGAGCTCTTCAGGGTCCCCCGCGGCCGGCTCCCAGGCGGTGCGCTTGAAGTGCAACGGTTTTCCACCCGGCATGTCTTGCTGCTTCCGATGGCCCCGGCGCGCGTGGGCACGGTCCCCATTCCCTCCCCAGATCTGGCTCAATTACGACAGACCCTGGCTCCCAACTACGGTGCACACGTATGGGAAGACGACGAAGCCAGCCAGCGCATTCTCGTGGTCCGCGTGCCCCGCGATGAACCCGACATGGTCAACGACATCGAGGCTGCGGTGGAGTACCTCAGCCTCGCCGACACGCGCGAACTGGATCAGGTTCTCCTCGTCGGCGGCCGGCGCATCCATGCGGTGCCCCCCCGGCTGATCGAGGAACGCATGGTCGAGCGCGCCCACACGGATCGCGAGCAGGCCCAGCGGCTGCGTGAAATCCTGTCTGAGAAGGAGCCCATTCGACTCTACCGCGATCCGCGCGACACCCACAAGTTGCTCAGGCTCGGTGTCCGCGTGGCGCACAGGGCGGTTCAGGAAGTGGCCGACGCCGACCTGCGGCGCGTGGCTGATGTCCTGGGACCCAAGCTTGAGCAGGGGAAGCTCAAGGGCGTGCGCGCCGTGTATCTGGTTGCCGAGAACGACGATGTGCGCCTTGAGCCCGAAGTGTTCTTCGCCGAGCTGCGCGAGCACTGGGGCCGCGAGGAGCGGCTGCGCCAAGCCGAAGCGCAACTGCAAGCCCGTGCGCGCGTCAAGGAAGCCGACCGGCAGCGCCTGCTTCGCGATCTGGAGCGCCGGTTCCCGCCGACCCCGCGGGTCATGTACGCGCCCGTGCGGCGTTCGAGCGATGTTCGCGCCAGCCACGCCCCGGTCGGCACCCGTGCCCGGGCGTCGGCGACAGCGAACGTGCCCCGCGCGGCTCCGGTTCAGTCAGCGCCCGTCGACCCCATGGCGGCCCGTGCGCCTCAAGAAGTGATCGCGACGCCGGCTCCTGCCCCGGCGAGCCCGCCGCGTGTGGCCGTTCAGGGCCAGGAAGCCTCGAAGGCCGTCCCCGGCTGGAACCGGCTGCTCGCGCGGCTCCAGGGCGCCGGATACCAGGTTTTGCCCCACCCGGACGTGCCCGGCCACGACCTTGACCTCGCCGCCGAGCGCAAAGACGGCTACCCCGAGCGCCTGGTGGCTGTGTTCCCGCCGCGGCTGACGGTCGCGGTGGCTGAGGGCCTGCTGGCGACCAGCCGTGCGCTGGGCGTCGACTTGGCCCTGGCTGTCTGTGAGGGCGCCGATCCCGAGGCTCGCAAGCGCCTGGTGGCGACGAAGGTCAAGTGGGTCGCACCCCACGACGTGGACCACTTGAGCCTGTGACGGCCGACGAGCCGTTGCAGGGGGCCGAGGGGGGCACGAAGCAAGCCGGCGGCGCAGGCGGGGGTCTGCCCGTTGCCGAGGCGGGACTGGTGGTCGATGCGCCGGAGCCTGTGGATTCTCCGGGCGAGGGCAACGTCCGGGGCGCTTCGGAGGTTGCAGGCGCGGCCGGTCAGGGCTCTCAGGGCGGTCAGGCCGAGTCCGCTGAGCCCGCGGAACCTGTCGACGCCCCGGACGCGGCGATGGCGGGCGGCGACGAGCCGGCACCCAAGCCAGAGGCTCCGGCGGTCCGCGGGGAGGCTGCCCCGGCGCCGGATCCAAGCTTCGGCGGCCCGCCCGGCTTCATGCTCCAATCCACCGGATGCGGCGCTCTGGACGCCATGCTCGACGGCGGCCTCGAGTCCGACGCCGTGACGCTCGTTTTCGGTGAGGGGGGGAGCGGCAAAACGAACTTGGCCCTCCAGTGCAGCCGGGAGGCGGCGGCCAACGGCCGAGTCGCCTTTGTGGACACCGAGGGTGTCAGCCCCCGCCGCCTCGCCCAGGTCATGCAGGGCTGCCCGGAGGACGTGGCGCGCCGCCTGCACTTCTTCAAGCCCCTCGATCTGGATCAGCAGACCAAGATGGTCGAGCAGGCCACCAAGCTCCCCGGCCTGCGGCTCATCGTCCTCGACTCCATCAACATGCACTACCGGCTCCACATGGACTCGGAGGACGAACGCATGGCCAGCCGCCACCTCTACCGGCAACTGCACCGGTTGACCGCCTTCGCGCGTAGCCAGGAGGTGCCGGTGCTGGTGACCGGCCAGGTGTACGGCGACGAGGACCAGACGTTTCCTTTCGCGCGCCGGCTGTTGGAGCACCTCGTCAAGGCGTCGGTGCGCTTCGAAAAACGCCCCGACGGCTTGCGCAGGGCCACCATTGTCAAGCACCGCAGCATCGAGGAAGGTCGCCGCGCCCGCTTCCGGATCACCGAGACGGGCCTGGCCGGCGAGGCGCCGGAGCACGGCGGTGCCCGTTCCTGAACCCCGGCCGTCATCAGGAGGGCGCGTGATAAAAATTGACGCAGGTTCTCCGAAATAGCTTTGAGTACACCACCATTGTTTCGGAATCCCTGACGGGGCCCTCTACAGTTGGAGGAAAGCACCGTCAGGCCAGCCCAGGGGGCATCGGTTCAAGTCCGGATGAGGAAAACTACTTATCCCGACAAACCAGAGAACGGAGTAAAGGGGGCGAATCCGATGGATCGGAGGTTACACTGGGTGGTGCTAGGGCTTTTGCTCCTGGCGCCCGCCGCATCCGCCGAGGCGAACGACGCGCCGGCGCAGGCCATTCCAGGCGACTTGGAATCGGCCGTACGGACCGTCAAAAGCCTGGCCGCCGCGCCTGAGGACCCGACCTCGCACGTACCGCGCCTCCTTGACGGCGACGACTCGGGCGACGGCGAAGCCGCCCCGCCCTCCCGTGACGGCGACAACAGCTTCGCCGACCGGCTGAGGACCGCGTTTGGCAACCACATCGCCGTGGCGAGCTTGGCCGGCGTCATCCTCTCGGGCCTTGGACTGACCGGTTTCGCGCTGGTCACCCGGTACATCAGCCCGAAGGAGGCTCTCAAGAACCCCCAGCGCGCGATGCTGTACGGGTTTGTGCGCGCCACACCGGGCGTCCACCTCAAGAAACTCTCCGAGGAGTTCGGCATGAAGACCTCCAGCATCCTGTGGCACATGCGCAAGCTGGAGTCGGCCGAACTCGTCCAGTCGGAGCACGCCAATGGCTACCGCGTCTTCTACGCCGTCGAGGGCGGCGTCGAGATGAAGCGCATCAGCCGCGCCGTGACGGCGATTCACAACGAGAACGCGCGCCACATCTTCCAGTTCATCAGCCGGGATCCCGGTATCAGTACCAAGTCGCTGGCCAACCGCCTTACCCTGAATCCGGGCAATGTGCGGTGGCATCTGCGCAAGCTGCGCGACTGCGGGCTCGTCGAAGAGCTCGTGCGCGAAGCTGACCGACTCCTGTTCCCGACGCCGTTGGGCGTCAAGGCGCTGGAGGCGGCTGAGGGCCGCCCCGTTGAGGGTGTGCCCGTTGCCGCATCGACGCCCACCCCGGTGGCGTCAGACTGAGGACATCCATGAACCGAACCACTGCGATCATCGCCCTGCCCGCCGCGGCCGTCCTGGTCGTGTGCGGACCAGCAGCGGCAGCTGACGTCACCGATCTGTTTGGTGGCGAGAACGACTCCGTCTTTGGCAGCGGCCTCTTGTGGGGCCTGACGGCTGGAGGGGTTGGTTTGGCGGCGTTGGCTGGTCTAGCCTACTACTTGGGCGTGGGTGGTCTGCGTCACATTGACAAAAACAACGTGTTGGATCATCCGTTGCGGGAGCAGCTCATGACGGTCCTGCGGCAGGAGCCTGGTCTGCACCTGCGCGAGTTGGCGAGCCGCCATGACACGGCCGTGACCAACACCCAGTGGCACCTGCGCAAGCTGGAGATGGCGAATCTGGTCAAGACCCAGAAGGTCCAGGGCCGGCGGCTCTACTACCCGACTGAGGGCGGCGTCCAGGCCAAGGAGCGTGCCTTGCAGAACGCGGCGCTGCGCAACCCGAACGCGGTGCGTGTGCTGGAGTTCCTGATGGTGACGCCCGGCAGCAACCAGCGCTCGATGGCGGACGCGCTGAAGATGAATCCGGGAACGATCCGCTGGCACCTGCGTCGTCTGGAGACGGCTGGGCTGCTTCGCTCCGTGCCCGATGGCGCGCAGATTCGGTACTACGTGACGGATTTGCCCGAGGAAACCCTGGCGAGTCTGTCGGCGGCGCCGGCGCCGGTGTCGACCGAGCAGTCGTGAGGCGATCCCGCTCGGTGTTCCCCTGTGGGGAGCAGTAGCGGCGGCTCTGCGGCACGCTATAACTTCGTCATAACCCTGTAATACCCGGTGCGTGTCGGGCGGCCCGTGGCCCTGCCCCCCTGCTTTCACCTGGCCGACGCGGTTTTTCCCCGCGTGCGCGCCGCAGGGGCTCGGCGCCTCGTTCGGGAGGGCTGGAGCCAGACACGCACGGCGCAGGCGCTTGGCGTCTCACAGGGCATGATCAGCCGTTACCTGGCGCAGGACAACGGCGAGGACGATCCCCTGGTCTTGCGCATGACGGATGATCTGGTGCTGTCGCTGCGCCAGGCCCCAACCCGGTCGCGCTCGGTTTGGTGTGATCTGCTGGCGCCCACGGGTGCCGGCGCCGACGAGGCTCTCCTGGATCTCCTGGCCGCCGAGCAGCGCTTGCTGGAGAGCAATCCGTTGGCCATCGTGCCCCAGATTGGGCTCAACCTGGCCCGGGCCGCCCCTGGCGCCGCGAGCACCGATCAGGTACTCAGCTACCCGGGCCGCATCATCGCCGCCGGCCAGCACCTGGTCAATCCGGCGCCGCCCGCGTACGGGGCCAGTCGGCACCTGGCGCGCTGGTTGCTGGCGCTGCACGCGCGCCATCCGGAGATGCTGGCGGCGGCGAGCCTGCGCGGCGGGCATGCGGTGGTTAGCGCCGCCGCGGCGCTTGGCCTGGCGCCCGTGGAAGTGGTCCGCTCCGCAGCAGTGACGGGGGACGACATGGACGGGCCCGTGCTGGCCGCGTTGCAGGCCTCGCCGAAGTCGTGGCCGGGTGGCGTTGCCGCTGTGCACGATCCCGGAGCCTTTGCCATCGAGCCTTGTCTGTACGTGGGCGGCCGCGACGCAGGCGTCGTCGTTGACCTGCTTCTTCAACTCAACGAATCCTTGGTGACCTGACATGAACGAAAAGAACCGAATCACGGCCGTCGCTGCCCTGGCAACCCTGTTGATCGCGGGTTTGGCCGGCTGCCTCGGCGAGCAAACCCCCAGCGTCGAGAGCTACGCTGATCTCGGCTTTGATGGCGAGAACTGGCCCCGCCTTGACGGCACGACCCTGACGATCCTGGATCACGGCGCGTTTGCGGCGTTCGACCAGGCCAAGGAAGCCTTTGAGGCGCTGACGGGCGCCACGGTGGTGCACGTGTCCGAGGAGGATACGGGCGGCGTGCTGGAGCGCGCGCGGCTGGAGGCGGACCAGCCCACGTTTGATGTCGTTTACGGCATCGACAACATCCTGTTGCGTCAGGCGCTGGATGACGACCTGTTTCAGGAGTACCGGCCGCTGCTGGCCGACCGCATCGACCCGGATCTGGTGTTCTTCACGGGCCCGTGGTACGCCACACCGGTGGACCACGGCTACATCGGCCTCAACATTGACACGAAGCACCCGGCGCTGGACAACGTCAGCATCGCGAGCTTGTACGACGTTCGCGTCAACGCGGATCTTTTCGTGACGCAGGATCCCCGCTTCAGCACGCCCGGCCTCGGGTTCTTGCTGGCCACGATCGCCCGCTTCGGGGAGTTTGACGACTACGACTGGCGCGACTACTGGCGCGACCTGCTGGCGGGCGGCGCGTTGGTGACCCAGGACTGGAGCACCGCGTACGAGATCCATTTCTCGGGTGGCTATGGCATCTGGGAGGCCGGCCACCTCGGCGATCGGCCGATCGTGACGAGCTACACGGAGAGCCCTGCGTACGAGTGGTACTGGGACGAGGTGTACCCGCGGCAGACCGGCGAATGGGAGCCCGGCGGGCATTACAGCAGCGACCCGGCCAACCTGCCCCGCGTGCTGCTGGACGACGAGTCGGTCTTCCACCAGATCCAGACCATGGCCATCGCCCGGGGCACGCCCAACCTGGCGGCGGCGCAGGCGTGGATCGAGTTCACCCTCACCGATGCCTTCCAGGAACTGGCGGCGCCGGGCAACGCCGTGTACCCGGTGGTCCCCAGCATCGACGTCAGCGGGACGTACGGCGGCATGGACCCGATTCCCACCAGCCGCCAACTGGCCAACCTGGACTACGAGGAGATCGGTCACAAGCTGGAACGCTGGGTCCTTGAGTGGACGGCCTTGTGCGAATCCTACCAGTGCGCCTAGGGCGTCGGCGGCCCGGCGTCGGGGCGGCGCTGCTGGTCGGGCCGGCCGTGCTGCTAAGCCTGTTCTTCGCGTATCCGCTCGCCGTCGCGTTGCGCGGGGCGTTCACGGACGTGGAGCCCTGGCTGTGGCTGGCACAGCCCTATGCCCGCGGCCGCATCGCGACCGCGTTCCAGCAAGCGATCGGCAGCGTGGTGTTGACCATGGCCCTGGCGTTGCCGCTGGCGTGGTTCTACCACCGCCGGCGCATTCCCTTCACCCGCCTCCACCTCGCCGTCCACGCGGCCCCGTTCGTGCTTCCGGTGTTCGTGGTGGTCTACGGCATCCAGGAGGTCTTCGGGCCCGCCGGCTGGAGCGCCGCCTTGGGCTTCAACGTCCTGGGCGCCGTCGGGCCGCTGGGGGCTGTCGTGATCGCCCACGCGTACTACAATTACGGCTTCGCGGCGCGGTTGTTGCACGCCAGCCTTGAGGCGCGGCCGCACCGCCTGGAGGACGCGGCCCAGATGCTTGGCGCCAGCGGTCGCGCGGCGTTCTGGCGGGTCACCGTGCCGGCCCTGGCGCCCGCCATCGCCAGCGTCGCGCTGCTTGTTTTCCTGTTCGCCTTTACCAGTTTCGGCGTCGTGCTCCTGCTTGGCGAGGGTGGCACCGTGGCCACGCTCGAAACGATGCTTTACCAGAACCTGCGCGGGGTTTTTCCCCGCTACGGCCACGCCGCTGTGCTCGGCGTGCTGCAACTCACGATCAACTTGGGCCTGCTGGCCGGCTACCTGGCCCTGCGCCGCCGCCACGTTCCCCGGGACGCTCCCCGCGCGGCGCCACCGGCTCCGGCGGCCGACCGAGTGGCAAGCTGGGCGATGCTGGCGGCCGGATTGGTTCCCGCCGTGGCGGTGCTGACGGGCGGCTTCCGGGTGCGCGGGCAGTGGAGCCTGGAACCCTGGCGGGCCCTCATCGACGCGAGCCACCCGGCCCACGTTACCGGTTTCAGCCTCCCCGGCGCCATCGGCTTGAGTCTCCTCTACGCCGCCGCCAGCGCGGCCATCAGTCTGGCGCTGACGCTTCTGCTTGCCTACGGCGTGCGCAGCATCGGCGGGCCGTGGCGCCGCGTCGCCGAGTTGCTGGCCGCCATGCCGCTGGGGACCAGCAGCCTGCTGATCGGCTTCGGGTACCTCATCACGTTCGGCGCGACGGGCTGGCTGGACCTGCGCGGCACCCGCATCGTCATCATTCTCGCCCATGCCCTCGTTGGCTTCCCGTTCACCGCGCGGGTTCTGCTGCCGGCGCTCGATTTGCGTGACCGGCGGCTGGACGAGGTTGCGGCGACCCTGGGAGCGGGGCCTGCCGGCGTCGCGACCCGCATCCACTGGCCTCTGCTGCGCGGCCCGATGGTTGCCGCGGCCGGCCTTGCGGTGGCCATGAGCCTCGGCGACTTTGGAGCCAGCCTCATCCTGATGCGGCCCGAAAACATGGCGCTCAGCGTCTGGATCACCCAGCACGACGTGCCGTTCAACGCGCTGATGCAGGCGCAAAAAGATGCCTTGGCGGCCGTGCTGGGGCTGCTGGCGGCCGTCGCCTACGTCGCCGTCGAGCGCTTCCGCGACCTCGGGAGGTCCGACCTTTGAGCCCCCTGAGCCCCGTGAGCCCCCGGACGGCGGGCCCCGGCCTGGAGGTCCGCGATCTCCACTTCTCCTATCCCGGGACGGAACAGCCGGTCCTCGCGGGCGCCAGCCTGGAGGTTCCAGCCGGCCAGTCGGGGTTCCTCCTCGGCGCCAGCGGCTCGGGAAAGAGCACCTTGCTGCGCTGCGTCGCCGGGCTGGAGCGCACGTACCAGGGGAGCGTGAGATGGGCCGGCGAGTCGCTGGACGATCTGCCGCCCCACCGGCGCGGGGTCGGTTTCCTGTTCCAGGAGCCGGCGTTGTTCCCGCACCTGAACGCCTGGCACAACGTCGCGTTCTCCCTGCGGTACCGGAACGTGGCGCGCCGGGACCGCCGGGCGGAGGCGACTCGCTGGCTGGATCTCGTGGGCCTCGCCGGGCGCGCCGAAGCCGCCGTGGATGAACTCTCCGGGGGCCAGCGCCAACGCGTTGCCCTGGCCCGCACGCTGGCGGCCAAGCCCCGCATGGTTCTGCTGGATGAGCCGTTTAGCGCGCTCGATCGGGACCTGCGCGAACGCCTGGGGCCCCAAGTGAAGCGGCTGCTCGCCGACCAGGGGGTCGCTGCGTTGTGGGTGACACACGATCGCAGCGAGGCGGAGCGGTGGGGGGACCGCGTGTGGCAGTTGGAGCAGGGGCGGTGCCGCCCGCTGCAGGAGCTCTAGCCTGTCTGTCAATCCAGCGTCCCAGTCGCCCTAAATGCCGCCGCGACGATCGCGTCTCGTGAACCCACGCCCCTCGTGGATGGCCATGGCCGCCTTCGCCATCTTGGCTGTGCTTGCCGCATCGCTCGCTCCCGCGGCTGCCGACGAGAACGGCCCCGCGCTCACCATTGACGCACCCATCGGCGTCGTGGCCGAGACCGCGAACGTGGCGTTTGCGATTGAGGGCATCCGCCAGGGCGAGGACCCGTGGCTGGAACTGCGCGTCTACCCCCTGGACCACGCGCCGGGCCGCATGCCCGAGTTGAGTCGATGGACCCCCGGCACCGCCGTGGAGGGCGAGCGCGTGGTTTGGTCCCAGGAGGAGCTGCCCGATGGCTGGCGGGTCAACCGGACGTTCCACTTCGTGCAGGATGGCCGCTACCGCATCGACGTGACGGCCGGGGCATCGACTCCTGATGACCACCGGGTCACTCGTGGCAGCTTCGTCCTGGAGGCTTCCCTGGGCCACTTTGGCTGGCTCGTGAGCGACGCCACCGCGCTGCCGGCGGTCATGAACCACACCCAGGAGCGCGTGCCGTTCGACGCCGTGGTTCACACCAGCTTCGTGCCGCGCTGGGCCACAGCGGAACTGGTGCTGTCCAACTTCTCCCACCTGTCGCTCGCGGAAGCCGCCATCGAGGCGCTGGCTCAGGATGACGACGGGTACACGGTGCGCCTCACGGGGTGGATCGACTATGCCCCCGACGTGTGGGACACGCCTTCGCTGCGCAAGTCCCACAGCGGCACTCATCGCGTGGACATCACCTATACGCTCGGCTCAGGCGGCCTCACCCCGCCCGCCTACGTCGGCGGCGCCGGGCAGGATGTCCGCATCCTTGAGGAGCTCACCCAAGGCCCCGCCCCGCCGCTCGCGGAAACTCCGCCCGAGCCGGACCCGCAGCCGCTTGGCGCGCCACCCATCGTGCCCGTGGCAGGAGGCGTCGTGGCAACCCTCGCCCTCGCGCTGGTCTTCGTCACGGAGTCGGGCCGCCACGCCCTACTGCGCCTGCCCGTTGCCGGCCTCGTCATCGGTCGCCTGGCCGGCGGGGACGTTCTCGCCCACCGACGCCGCAAGCACCTGATGGCCGCCATCCGGAAGGAACCGGGAATCGGCTTTGGCGAACTGCGCCGCCGCCTCGGCTGGGCCAACGGGGTTCTGAGCCACCACCTGCACATCCTGGAGGGGGCGGGTCACGTGCGAGCCACGCGCCGCGGCACCCGGCTCCACTTCCACGAACCCGAAGCCACGCGCCCGCCGCTGCCAGCCACCCAGCGAGCCATCCTGGAACGCCTCGACCAGGGATGGGTCGGCACGCAAACGACCCTGGCCGCCGAACTGGGAATCTCGCGCCAAGCGGTTCACGCCAACGTGCACGAAATGGAGCAGGCGGGCCTCGTGCGCCTCGAAAACGACGGCGCGCGAACCCGCATCGTGCGGCCGCCCGGCGAACCACGCCCCGGGCCCGGCTAGATGCCGGCCAGCGATACCTGTTGCAGCGGCCGCTTCAACTCCACCACGAGCGCCAGGTAGGGCAACGACACCAGGACGGCCAGCGCCCACGTCGTGGGTCCGGGCTGGGCCGTGACGAAGGCCAGGTAGGTCCCTGCGCTGAGCATCACACCTGGCGCGCCGGCGAAAAAGAGGCGCGGCACCGTCTCCGGCAGCGTGGCCACCGAGGGAAACGTCACGACCGCGTTGTGCAACGCCGTGCTTCGGCGCAGGCGAACGGCGACCCGCTGCGCCTGCAACGCCCCCACGTAGGCCATGGCGCCAGCAACGAGAGCCACCATGAGCGACGCCATGACGGCAAACGAAACCCCCGGACTCGTCGGCGCCGCCGGCGGCGCCATCGCCAGCAGCATGTACGCAATCGCTGCCGCCGTCCCCAGAAGCAGCATCTTCTGAAGCCCCGCCAGCGCCTCGCGCAGATTGTCCGCCAGAACCTCTTCGGGGGTCGCCACGATGCTGCCAAACGCGCGCCGGCAAAAAGCGACCCGCCGCAGCCCAGGCCCGGCCCGCTGCGACCGACGCCTCGCTTCGAAAGCGCATTAGCCGCGGGGGCGTTGATACCCTGTGGTGTGGAAACCCCTCGTCCTGATGATGGTCGCAGCGGTTGCAACGTTGCACGCCGCCGGCTTCGCCGCTGCGGCCGAGGACGAGGCGACCGGCTTGCGACTGGAGCCGGGCGATCTGCCGGTTACCGTGCGCAGCGGCCGATCCGTGGAACTCACGTGGGAAGCCAGCGCCTACACGGCCGACCAGTCCTACCTCCTCATCGCCACGGTCAAGCTTCCAGCCAGTACCAACTGGGTCGCCACGGTCGAACCGGAAGAGGTGGTCCTGCAGCCCGGCGGCAGCCGCGAATTCGTGGTGACGCTGGACACGGCGGACCACCCGGCGCCACGCCAGGTGGACGTGGTCCTGGAAATCCTGGCCGTGCAGGACACGCGCTCCATTCGGCTGGTGGAGTCCACCACCATCAGTGCCGTCGGCCACGAACTGGTTCTCAACCGCTGGAGCAACCCGTTGCCCGCCCCCCTCGACGGCGCGGCAGGCGTGTTCATCCTTGAGTTGGCCGCGTGGGCCGCCATCGCCGCGCTGGCGATCCTTGTCGTGGCACCCCTCGCCAAGAAACTCATGGCGCGAACCAAGACGGACCTGGATCAGCACATCTTCGCCATCGTCGCGACGCCGGCGTTCATCCTCATCTTCACGCACGGCATTCGCGAAAGCATCGGCGTCTTCGACCTGCCAGCCTGGGTGTTCATGACCCTCGACACGGCGTGGCAGGTCATCCTCGTGGCCGTCGTCACGTACGTCATCTACCGGGTCTGGAAGGAGGTGGTCCTGGGCCTCGGCCGGCGCATCACGAGTCGCACCGCCAGCGAACTGGACGACAGGCTCTACCCTGTCTTCGAGAAGGTCGGAAGCATCATCATCCTGCTCGCCGGCCTGTTCTACATCATCGAGGGCTTCGGCGTCGACATGACGCTGTTCGCCGCCGGCGGCGCCGTCGTCAGCCTGGTCATTGCGTTTGCCGCCCAAGACACCCTGGGCAACTTCTTCGCCGGCATTTTCATCCTGCTCGATCAGCCCTTCAGGGAAGGCGACCGCATTGAAATCCGCGAGGAAGAAACCTGGGGCGATGTCACCGAGATCGGCCTCCGGTCAACGCGCATCCGCACCCGCGACAACCGCCTGGTGATCATTCCCAACTCGGTCATCGGCAACAATTCCGTCGTCAACCACTCCTTCCCCGACGCCACCTACCGCATCGGCGTCAACGTGGGCATCGCCTACGGCACCAATGTGGAACGTGCCCGCCAAGTCATGATCGACGCGGTCAAGGAGGTCGACGGCGTTCTGGCAGACCAGCGCATCGAGGCGCTCTTCCAGGGCTTCGGCGACTCCAGCCTCGACTTCCACGTGCGCGCCTGGTTCCCCCATTTCGTCGACAAGCGGCGCTATGAGGACAAACTCAACACGGCTCTCAACGAGGCCTTGGAGAAGGCCGGCATTGAAATCCCGTTCCCGCAGAGGGTCATCTGGGATGGGCGACGGGAAGCCGGGGACAAGGAGGCGCCGGGTGTGGGGCCGGTGGCGGGGAGTTAACCGGCTCGCGGCTGGGCCAGCTCTGCTGCCAGATCCCCGACAGCCTCCCCCGCCAGCTTGCCCGGCTCAACAGTCTCCACCCTCGCCTCCAGTTCCTCCGCCAGCTCCCGGCAGGCCTCAACAAACATCTCGTCGCGGGTCTCCAACTGGTAGATCATGACGGTCAGGCCGTCCAACCGTGCCAGCCGGCGGGCCTGTTGCCTCGCGTACTTCATGCAGGGTTCGGGGTTGTCGGCGACGTCGCGGCCGTCCGGCATCGTCCATGCTTCCGGGAGCCCGTCCGTGATGAGGTAGAGGAGGCGCCGATCCGCGCCGCTGCGCTCGAAGCGCTCGTGGGCTTCGCGGAAGGCGGCGCCGAAGTTGGTGAATCCTCGCGGCTCGGCGTTCCAGCATTCGGCGAGATCGACGGGTTCGACGCTGGTTCCCATGCGCAGCAGATCGACGCGGCCGTCGGGGCTGTGTTCAGCGACGGTGCGGTGGAGCATCAGGCACACGCGCTTGGCGGCGTCGAGTCGGCCTCCGGTTTCCATGGAGCCGCTGGTGTCGAAGACGACGATAACGTGGGTGGTGCTGCTGCGAATTTCGCGGTGGACCACGAGGTCGTCGTCGTACAGGCGGCGCTGGTGGGGGTGGCGAATGCGGGCGCGAACTAGGCTATCCACGAGCTCGACGGCGCCGACTTCGTGTTGGCTCACGAGGGGTCCGCGTTCGTAGTCGCCGTCGCCGCCCGTGTAGGCGCCAGGGGTCGTGCGGCCGCCGGCGGGGAGGTTTCCCCGTGTCTCCTCGACGAGTTGGGCGGCGAATCGCTCCAGGAGCGCGCTCGTGGCGCGCCCGGCGTGGTCGGCGAGGCCAGCATCCTCCATGTCTGCCAGGAGCTTGCGCCCGATCTCCTCGTAGGGGCCGGCGGCTTGTTCCTGTTCGAAGCGACGCCGCGCGTCGGCCTGGCGCTGCCGCTCCTCCTCGATCTGCGCGTCGCGCTCGGCGGCGCCGTGCGTCTTTTCCTTCTCCAGGGACGCCAAGCGTTGCCGCAGGGCGTTGGCGTCCGCCTCAACCCGCAAGCGGTGGGCCTCGCGGGCGGCCTCGACTTCGGCCTCCAGGGTGTGCTGGATTTCCCGCACGCGGCCGCGGCGCAGCAGCCGCTGCCACCAGGAGCGGACGCGTTCTGGAGCGCCGGGGCCCGCCCCCGCGTTCGCGCCGGCGATGTCCAGGTTCAAGCGCGTGCGGGAGAGGGCGTTGGCATCGAGACGGTCTGGGGCGACCCCGACGCTGCTCGTGCGGCGGCCTGACCGGCTGGAGCCGGGTCGTCCACGTGAAAGGCGATGCATCAGCCATGCCCGCAGCCGCTGCCAGAGCCGTCGCAGGGGGCCGGTCACCTTGTCGTCGGGCGCCGCCACGGCGCGCAGGAGCGGCGATTCCCGCAGCAGGTCCTCGGCCGTTGCCTCGCGTTGCGCGGTTTCGTCGAGGCGCCGGCGCAACTCGGCCTCGCGTTGCGAGATCTCCCGCTGCCGCTCCAGCCAGGCCTGCACTCCCTGCTGGGTTGCCGCGTCGTGGCTGGCCTCCAACCGCCTGCGCTCGGCGTCCGCCTGGCGCTCCAGTCGGGCGCGCTCCCGCTCCACCCGCTCGCGGATGCGGGGGTCGTTCTGCTCTTCGGCGCGCAACCACGCCGCGAGGCCCGCCGGCCCTTGCTCGGCCAGCACGCGCACGAGTTCGCGCCGCTGGCGCGGCGACAAGCCAGGCTCGGGGATGAGGGCCCGGCAATCGGGAAGGACGATGCTACTTGGCGAACGCATCCAGCTTCTCCATGGTCTGCCAGACGGATAGCAGGGTTTCGGGAACGGCATCCCGGTCGACGCCCTCGGCGCGCTGGACGTAGCGCGCGAAACGCCGGACGCGGGCGTCGCCGCCCTGTTCGCGCAGCAGCGCGGGGATGCTGTCGGCAGACGAGCGTTGCAGTTGCCCGCGCAGCGCCTCGACGACCCGTTTGCCCTCGGCGGCGTCGCCCTTGAGTTCCCCGTCGAAGAAGCCGCACCACACCGTCTGGGCGCCGGCACGCGTCGCGTCGCGCCAGTGCTTCTCCACGAAGGCCGCGACCAGGCTCCGGTTGGCGTCGTAGCCGTCCTCGCTGCGCGCGCGGATGCGGCCCACGAGCGCGTCGGTGGCGCCCCGGCGGAAATCCTCGGGTTCCAGCACGCCGCCGTTGAGCAGCGCGTACCCGCGGGCGCGTCGCAGCACATCGGCAAGGCTCCGGTTCGAGCCCACCTCCGACAGGTCGGGGTTGCCTTCTAGGCGGCCGCGCCACTGGAGCAACAGGTGAACCGCCGCCTCGCGGTACGGGCCGGTGAGACGGGGGCCGGGCAGGGCGCCGGGGCTCGCGTCGGCGCTCAGCGCCTGATCCAGGATGCGGCGGTTGATGCGCGGGTCCTGGGGAAGAGGCGTGTGCAGGTTGCTGAAGCGATCGGTGAGGGGTTCGGTGATGTTGCCCAGGTCGCGCAGGTTGCTCGTTGCCACCGCCACGAAGTCGGCGGGAAACGTCTCGCGCGTTTTGGCGGGGCTCACTTGTGCCTCTTGCAGCGCCTGGAGCAGGACGTTCTGCGTGCCGCGGGGGAGCTTGCCCACCTCGTCCACCAGGAGCAGGCCCCGGTGCGCCTGCAACACCTTTCCCGGCTCCAAAACGAGCGGGCTGTTGGGGTCGCCGATCTCCTCCAGCCGGGCCAGGTTGACGGTGCCTGTCAGGTTGTCGGGAAACACTTCGGGGCTGCCCTGCACCCGGGCGAGGCCGTGTCCCTCGCGGAGGCTCACTTGTTCGACCGGCACGTCGCCGGGGCGAATGTCGTCGGCGTGGAAGCGCGGCGGCTTTCCGTACCGGGTGCGGCACACGGGGCACGCGGGTACCCGGCGGGCGAACGCGGCGTCCACTAGGCTGAACGGGTCGTCGTGGACGGGGCAGCCCTCGATGGCCCACACATCGCGCGGGTACAGGTCCCAGATCGCCTTGGCAAGCGTGGTTTTGCCGCTGCCGGGCGGGCCCAGAAACAGCGCGTGGGCGCCGGAGACCAGCGCCGCGGCAACGCGCTCCATGGCCTCGTGTTCCAAAACCACGCCGGGCAGCAATTCCGCCAGCGCCTCCTCGCGCGACAACCCCTCATCGCGGGCCCGCGCCAGGCGCGTCATCACTTCGCCGCGCAGGCGTTCGGTCGCGCGCTGGGGGCGCAAGCCAGAGTCGAGGAGTTCGGCTGCGGTGGATGCCACATGGCGGGCACGGCTCGGCGGCGAAAAACGGTGGGGTGCGTGGAAAGGATTGGGTGGAAAGGAAAAGGAACGATCGATGTCTCGGGCTAGGCCTTGCCGCCGGCCGCGATGGCCGCGTCCTTGTCCGCCTTGGCCGAGGCCAGTTCCGCCGTGCGCTTGGCTTCCGCCAGCACTTCCACGGCTGCGCCGCCTTCCAGCAGATCGGCCCAGTTGGGTCCAAGGAAGTCGCTCAGGCGCTTCTTGGTGGTCGCGTCAAAGGCCACGCCGTCGCCGGAGCCCAGCGCCTGGCTGGCGGAGCGGGCGAGCATCACCAGCTCCATCGGCAGAACGAACTTGGTCGATGCACCCTCGCTCATGTCACGCAGGGTGTTGAAACCCAACACAGCTAGGCTCTCGGGCCCCAGTGCCGCAGCGCCGGCGGCCAGGGTCTGAAGACCCCGCGCTTCACCCTGCCTTTGCAGGATTTCGGCGGTTTTCTGGCCCTCTGCGCGCAGGATGCTGGCTTGGGCTTCACCCTGGGCGCGCAGCACCTGGGACTCCCGGTCACCTTCGGCCTCCAGGATGGCGGCGCGCTTCTTGCCCTCCGCCTCCAGGATGGCGGCGCGGCGCTCCCGTTCGGCAGACGTCTGGCGCTCCATGGCCTCCTTGACCCGGCGCACGGGGTCCACTTCACGAATTTCCACCGATTCGACCTTGATTCCCCAGGCCTCGGTGGCGTCGTCAAGCGTGTCGCGCAGCGTGGTGTTGATGCGTTCGCGGCTGTTGAGCGTCTCGTCCAGGTCCATCTCGCCGATGACCGAACGGAGCGTCGTTTGCGCCAGCGCCACGGTGGCCTGCATGAAGTGGCTCACTTCGAACACCGCCTTGACTGGGTCGACGACGCGGGCGTAGATGACTGCGTCAACGTTGGTTGGCGAGTTGTCGCGCGTGATGACTTCCTGGCGGGGAACGTCCCAGGTCTGGGTGCGCAGATCGACGCGGTGGACGGTGCTGGCAAACGGAATCACGTAATTCAGACCCGGCTGCAATTTTCCTTTGTATTTGCCAAGGAAAATGTAGAGGCCGTTTTCGTAGGGGCGAATGACGCGAATGCCGCTTGCGATGATGAGGCCGAGCAGTACGGCCAAGACGACGCCTGCAATGATGAATCCAGCTAGTGCCATGTGGTTACTCCTTTTCGATGGGTGAAACGGTGACGGTGAATCCGTCGATGGAATCGACGCGAACGATGGTGCCGGCGGGCAGCGGCCATGCGCTGACGGCCCGCCAATCCTGGCCGCGCACCTTGACGAGGCCCCTGCCCTCCGGCGGGATGGCCGTCTTGACGCGGCCGCGCTCGCCGACGATGCTGTCGACGCTGAGGGTCTCCGGCTTCGTGGACGGCGGGGCCAGCCGCCGGTAGATGCGCAGGGTCCCCCAGGTGCCGACGGCCGTGAGCAGCGGGATCGTCAGGAAGCCCCACCAGCCGACGACCAGGGGCGCGTAGATGAGCGCGAGGACGCCGATGCCGAAGATGACGGTTCCCGGGATGGCCAGGAAGAAGCCGGGGTTGATGACCTCGATCAGGTACAAGAGAAGCCCGACGCCGACGGCGCCGATTGCGAACCAAAACGTGGTGTCCATGTGATGCTCCAGTTATTCGGGCGGTCGGTAGCGACCCTTGAATTCGTACAGGGCGACGCGCACCAGGTCGGTCATCCGGGCGTACCGGTAGTCGCTGGCGGTCACCTTGTCGATCCACTCGGCGAGATCATGCGGCAGGGCCGCGCTGATCGTCACGAGATCTCCCCTACGTGTTCCGACCATGTAATACAACGCAAGGCGCTGGCGGATAATGAAGCTTTCGTGATGTCCGTTTGCGCACACCCGGATCCGGCCTGTTCGCCCCGGCGAACGCCGCCGCCGCGCCCATTAACGGGGGTCGGTGCCCCTGCCGGTGGGGCCCAGCGCCGCCACCGGATCGACCGTCCCGTGGCCATAAACGGGATCCCAACCCGGCGTGCCCAGGTCGCGCGCCGTCGCGATCACCCGGTTGCGGACCTCGGCCCCCGTCAGAGCACCGTTGGCACTCAGAACCAGCGCAGCGGTGGCGGAGACGTGGGCGGCGGCCATGCTCGTGCCGCTCTGGATTGCATAACCGTCACCCAACCACGTGGACACGATGTTGTTGCCCGGCGCGGCCACCTCGACATGGATGCTCGCGCACGAGTAGAGGGCCGGCACCGCGCGGCCAAACGCCTGGCCGTAGGCGGCCACCGCCATGACCTCAGGGTAGGCCGCAGGATAAACCGCCTGACAGCGAGCGGGTCCCTGGTCCGGCGTCGGATTCAGCGGGTCCAGGTCGTCCTGGAAGTTGCCGGCAATCGACACGACCAGCGCGCCGGCATCGGCGGCCCAGTCGACGGCGCGGCGCAGCGCTTTGAGGTCGTCGGCGCACCAGCCGCTGAAATTGACGATCCGGGCCCCGGCCTCGACGCTGTCGACGATGGCGGAGGCGACATCGCTGCACCAACCCGACCCGTGGGCGTCGAACACTCGCAGGACCACCAGTGTCACGTTGGCCATGCCGGCTACACCGACACCGTTGGCGCGCGTGGCGGCAAGGATACCCGCCACATGCGTGCCATGGCCCGCCTCGTCCAGGGGCCGGTTGTCGCCGTCCACGTAGTCGTACCCCAGCACAAGCGCCCCAGGCGCCAGATCAGGGTGATCCGGCCGCACGCCAGAGTCCACGACGCCGACGCGGACCTCCTGACGGCCAGGTTCAAGGGCCCAGGCGCCGGGCATGTTGAGCATCTGGAGGGCCCATTGGTCGGCGTAGAGGGGATCGTTGGGTTCGCCGCTGGCCACGTGGGCTGCCCCGTCCGTTTCGACGTTGGCGCGGCCCACGACGCCGATCAGGATGTCGGGTCGGGTTGTTTCGACGACCGCCAGCCCCAGCCGGTCGTCGCGGCGCAGAAGGTCACTCTGGCTGCGGGTGAGGCCCTCTGCCAGGCTGGCCTCACCGACGTTGCCGACATCAACGACGAGGCGCGTCGCGGCAGCCTCTGGCGGGGATGCGATGGTCGGCGCTACGAGAAGCACCAGGGCAAAAAGGGTCAGCGTACGCACGATCAACCCCCAAGGCGTTTCTCAATTATCTAAGTGATTGGGTCGCCAAGCCGGATTCGGGGCCGCCGCACGGGTTCGTGGCGCCACATCAGGGGCCATCATCCGACGCCACGGATTGAAACCGACAAGCCTCAGGCGCCGCGCATGAGTTCTCTCATGCCATCAAGAATAATCTTGAGGTGCTTGAGATCCTCGGCGTTGTACGTGCAGATATCGTCACGGATGTCGTCCTTCGGACGCCGCTTGAACGACCGGTACAACCGTAGCGCCTGGTACCCGTCCTTCACGCGCAGCTTCGGCTTCTCGTACCCGAAGAACGCCGCCACCGTCTCCGACTTGAACTTGCGCACCGGCAGGTACACGCGCTGGGTCTCCGGGCTCGCCGTGTACACCAGATCCGACTGCATGTCGAACCACTGCACCTCCTGCACCCACGACGGGCTCAGCCCCACCTTTTCGCTCGCGCGCTTCAGTTGCAGCGTGTCGCTCGTCCGGCCGCCCCAGGTCACCACCGTCGGGTTCTGGTCCTTGCAGATGCGGCGGAAGTCGCGCAGCATCTTTTCCTGGCCCTTGCGCGTGTGGTCAAACCACTGCGTGATCTCGCCCGTCTTGTGGTCGAGCATTCCGTACAGGAACACCTCGATGGCGGGGCCGTCGAACTCCAAGTCCATGTGGATGATGGGTTCGTCGAACGCATACAGGCGCGGATCGGCGGCATAGACCAGCGCGCTACCCTTGGCATGGGCCTCGGCGTATCCCTGCAGCAGGGGCAACTGGTTCAGGAAACCGCCATCGCCCTCGAAGGCCGGCTGGGCCGCCAACTCCCCCAGGTCGGCTTTCCACAACTGCTCGATCGTGTGGATGCCGCATGCCTTGAGGCGC